>NZ_JBDJPF010000068.1:0-40204 GCF_054957865.1 Streptomyces xingningensis | reverse complement strand
GTGAAGTGCCATCTATCTCGGCCAACTGGCCCAGCTATTCAGTTAGTTCAGAGAACCACGTATCCCGCACCTGCGGGTCGGCCGTCACGGCGACCGTCTCGTCATCGACATCGGTACCGCTGACGGCGCGTGTGTGATCGTGGGCCCGGACGGGTGGGAGCGCTGCCCACGATCCCCGGTGCTCTTCCGCCGTTCCGGGGCGATGAAGCCGCTTCCCGCCCCCGTCCGCGACGGTGACGGGCTGGCCAAGCTGCGCGGCCTGCTGAACATGAGCGAGGAGTCTTTCCACCTCTTGGTCGCCTGGCTCGTCGCCGCCTTCATTCCCGACTTGCCGCACCCGATCCTGACCTTCCGCGGTGAGCAGGGTACGGGTAAGTCCTATTCGGCGAAGATGGTGATCGGACTCATCGATCCCTCCGGTGCGCCGAAGCGCACGGCGCCACGCGACATCAAGTCGTGGGCGACGCAGGCGTTCAACTCCTGGGCCCTGTGCATCGACAACATCAGCATCATCCCGGACTGGCTTTCCGATGCCCTGTGCCGGGCGGTGACCGGCGACGGCATCGTGGACCGGGCGCTGTACACCGACGACGACGTGGTGGTGTTGGAGTTCCGGCGGGTGCTGGCCATGACCACCATCGACGCCGGTGCCCTCGCCGGCGACCTCGCCGAGCGGCTGCTGACCATCGAGCTGCACACGATTCCCGACCGTGAGCGACGCGAGGAAGGCGAACTCGACAAGGCGTATGCCGAGGGCCACTCCGGCATCCTGGCCAGCCTCTTCGATCTCCTCGCGGATGTCCTCAAGGCGATCCCGGACATCCAGTTGGCCGACCGGCCACGGATGGCGGACTTTGCCCGCGTACTGGCCGCCGTGGACACTGTGATGGGCTGGGCCACGCTCGACGCGTACAAGGCAGGAGCCCGTGACGCGGTGGCCGATGTGCTCGACGCCGAACCGTTCGCACAAGCCGTCGTCGCCCTGGTCGATCAGGCCGGGCCGGATGGATTGACCCTCACTGCCTCGCAATTGCTGGAGCAGGTCGAGGCTCCTGCGAATCTCCCCAGGAAGTGGCCGAAGGACCCCACCCGCGCGGGCGGGCAGATCAAACGGCTTGCGCCCGCGCTCCGCACGATCGGTATCGAGGTCGACGACAGCAAGCGCGGACCGAAGCCGAAGAAACAACGGCTGTACAAGCTCACGGCCACTGAGGAACGCCGGAAGACGGAGGCGGAGAGAAGGCACGAAACAGCGTCCCCAGCGTCCCTCAACCGCACCGGTAAGCCGTTGGCCAGCGGAAACAGGGGGAACGCTGGAGGGAGTACGCCAGTGCCCCCCAGCGTGGCAGGGGGACGCTGACCGGCACTGAGGGGGACGCTACGTTCCTCCCGGCGTCCCTCCTGACAACTGCTTCCGACCTGCACGAACACGGCGCGGGGGACACTGAGACCGCTGGGGACGCTGAAACACTCCCACTCTCCGATGGCCAGGACCACGAGCCTCCGCTACGCGGCCCCACCATCGGCCCCTGCGTGAAGTGCCGCAAGCCCACCGTCCGATACGGCCAGCAGGCCAACCCCCACTGCCCCAACTGCCGCATCCCTGTTTCTGACCGGTCATGACCGACAGCGAACGAAAGCACGCCAGTCACCCACCGACGCGCAACGGCGGTTCAGGCCGCGAGCGCGTCACCGAGTCGGCGCCGCGCCGGGCCGGTCAACGACTGGTGCAGTGATTCGGTACGGGCCTGGATCAGTCCGCCCCGGTGCGCAGCGGGGAGCTTTTGCCATACGTCGATTGCCATGTCAGCGGCGGCCGTTGGGTCACCGTCGGCCCGGAGGCAAGTCGCGCGGTCCACGGCGAGCAGGGCCCTGGTCATCACGGAAGGCGAGGTGGTGAGGGCGAGTGCCTCTTCCTGCTCTGTGTATGCCTCGCGGGTACGGCCCATGAGGGTGAACGCCTGGGAGAGGTGCACGTGATGTTTCTGAAGCGGATAGCCGAACCAGGTGTCAGCCGACTGGGTTTTGTCCAGCCGCTCGGCCATGGCGCGGGCGTCGGCGATCGCTTGGAGAGCTGCCGCGTGATCGCCCGCCGACGCGAGCGAGCGGGCGGTGACCGCGGTGGCCAGTGCGGCGGCTGCCGTGGGTGTGTTGCCTGCTTCGGTACGGGCGCGCTCGGCGAGGCTCGCGGCGGCGTGTGGCGCACCGTAGTTGAGGGGGACCATGGCGTGTCGGGCCAGTACCCAGGAGGTCATCTGTCGGTCGCCGGATTCTCGTGCGGCCCGCTCGGCGGTGGCGAACCAGCCGTGGGCGTCGCGTTGGTCGCCGCGATCGTGCTGGATGATGGCGACCAGCCCGGTGATCCCGGCGGTCGTACGGGCCAGGTCGGTCCGGGCTCCGGCCCGGTGGGGGCGGTCGAGCACGTTGCGCAGGAGGTCCAGGTCGGCACGCATCTGCCCCAGGACGACGCCGGGGGGTCGGCCACGGTAGCCGCCGCGGTGACGTTCGAAGGCCCCCTCAAGGTAGGCGAGATCACCCGCGTCGGACTCCGACAGCGCCGCATTGATGCCCTGCCTTGCTTCTGCGATGCCGGGCACCGCGGTGGCTCCTGTCGCCATCGCTGCCGCCCCGAGAAATTGCCTTCGGTTCACCGCCGTGTCCTCCTCTCCCTGGCCGATATGCCTTCGACTTTCAAGTCTGCGCCAATGCCTGGATTTGGAGACCGCTCGCACGATCTCTACTGCCGGTAGCCCGTAACCCTTGGCCAGCAGGTCATGCCATGCGGGGATCGGCAGACGGCGCTCGGTCTCCCAGCGTTTGAGGTTCTCCGGGTCGAACCATCTACCGCCTTGTGCTTCTTGTAAGACACGAGCCTGTTCCTCACGGGTAAGCCCTGCCGACTCTCGAAGCTCACGCAACAGGGCCCCGATGCCGTCTGGTGCCATCATGCGCCGTCTCCCAAGGATTTGACTGTCAGGTGCCCGATCCTGGCCCCTCTATGCGGCACCCCGGTGCGAAACGCGCCCCCTTTTGGCACCGGAGGCAGGCCGATTGCCGGAGTTGACTGTGCGACTGCCGGGCGCACCGACTGACGGTACCGCTCGCCGGACGCGATTCAACTCCCCTGTCCGGTACCACTTTTCACCGATCGACCGAGGAGATGCCTCATGGAGATGCCGTTCATCGTCATCGACCAGCTCGACGACCGGCAACTGAATGTGTGGAAGCGGCACTTCGGTGACGCCGACCGCCCCCGCTACATCGAGGAGGGCATCTGGCGGCGCACGCAGGAAGACCACAACGCTGCCGAGTCCGGCTGGAAGGGTCCGCAGGACGCACGCCGCCGCATCGTCCACTACCGCTACCGGTACGGTCTCGCCGCGACCACGGCCGCCCCGTCGATCGCCTTGCAGGACCTGTACCTGTACCACCATGTCGCCGCCCCAGCCGAGGAAATCACCGAACACGAGGACACGGTCCGCTCACACCTCACCGAGGGCGGCTGGGTTCGCAACGGCGGCCCGCTGTGGTCCCGGGGCGACCTGCGGTGCCGTCTTACGGCCGCCACCACGCACCCGGAGGACGTACGGGCCCGGCGCCTATTGCCCGAGAACTACCGGACCTTCGATGTGACCGTCACCTCCGCCGCCTACCTGCCGCCGCCGTACCTGCGTCAGCGCCCATGGGAAGTTCTGGCCGGAGGCCACCGGATCAAGGACAAGCGCGGCAAGCCCACCGAGATCGACGACCTGTCGCCGCTGGCGGGCTTCCTGCCGTTCCATGTCGAGATCGGCTGCGGCACGAGCGTGGAGGCCGGTATCCCGCCACTGCACCGGCTCCACGAGGTCTACCGCGTCACCGACCGCCACGACAGCACGTTCGGCCAGGGCCACTCGTTCACCCTCGACCCGGCCTACGACCCGCTGCTGAACGAGGTGCTGACCGCGCCGGAGGAGAAGACGGCCGAGTTCGTGGAGATGTTCCGGGCCTGCTTCCTCGCCGAGCCCACCCCCGCCCTGCTGGCCCTGAAGGAACTCCACGACGCCGGAGCGATGGTCGGGCCGGTCATCACGAACAACTTTGATGTCCTGGCCGCCCGCGCTGGACTCGAGGAGTGCTTCGTGCGTCGGTACGACCAGCGCATCCCGCCGGTGCCGTTCGACAATGAAGCCCGTGCCCTGCTGGTGATCGGCAACCACGCCGACCGGCGCCAGGTCCAGGCCCGTGCCCGCGAACGCGGCATGAAGATCTTCTACGTCGATCCCGAAGGCTTCCCCACCCCCGGCGGAGGCTTCGCCCCGTATCCGGTCGAGGGAGCCCAGGACGACGACTTCCTGTGCCGCACCACGGCCGAGAAGGCCCTGCCGACCCTCGTCAACTCCGTGGTGAACCGCGCCTCCTAGCGCTCACCTGCGAGATGAAGGACGGGCCGGTACCGGGCGCTAGCGTCGCGCCCGGACCGGCCCCGGCTGGGGCATCAACTGGGAAGGGAAGAGCAAAGCGATGCGCGTATCCGTCATCGGCTGCGGCCACCTCGGCATCCCCCACGCGGCAGGCATGGCCGAACTGGGCCACGAAGTCATCGGCGTGGACCTCGACCAGGCGAAAATCGACCTGCTCAACAAGGGCCAGGCGCCCATCTACGAGGACGGCCTCCCCGAGTTGCTGGCCAAGCACACCGTCGCCGGGCGTCTGCGATTCACCACCGACATCAGCGAGGCCGCCGAGGCCGCCGACGTCCACTTCCTGGCGGTCGGAACCCCGATCGACGCGGACGGCCGCAGCTATGACACCGGGCAGGTCTTCGGAGCCGCCCGCGCGCTCGCCCCGCACCTGAACCGTCCGTGCACGATCATCGGCAAGTCCACCGTGACCGTCGGCACGAGCGCCCAGCTCGCAGCCCTGGTCTCCCGCCTCGCCCCGGCCGGGGACCGGGCCCAGGTCGTCTGGAACCCCGAGTTCCTGCGCGAGGGCCACGCGATCGACGACACCCTCCGCCCGGACCGCATCGTCGCCGGAGTCCCGGGCCCGGCCGCCGAGAAGGTCGTGCGGGAGGTCTACGGGGCTCTGCTGGACGCCGGGGTGCCCCTGGTCGTCACCGACTGGGCGACGGCCGAACTCATCAAGGGCGCGGCCAACGCCTACCTGGGCGTGAAGCTGTCGTTCATCAACGCTGTGGCGGACATGTGCACCGCCGCCGGGGCGGACATCAACACTCTCGCCGCCGCCATCGGCCAGGACATCAGGATCGGCGCGGCCGGGATGCACCCCGGCCTCGGCTACGGCGGCGGCTGCCTGCCCAAGGACGTACGGGCCTTCACCGCCTCCGCCGCCCAGCTCGGCGCCATCGACGCGGCCGGACTGCTGCGAGCTGCCGAGCAGATCAACGAGCAGCGGCCCAAGGTCGCCCTGCGGCTCATCGAAGCCGCCCTCGGCCACAGCGTGCGCGGACTGCCGGTCACCATGTGGGGCGCGTCGTTCAAACCGGGCACGGACGACGTCCGCGAGTCGCCCGCACTCGCCCTGGCCCAGCTGCTGCACCGCGAGGGCGCCCGGGTCACCGTGCACGACCCGCACGCTATCCCCACCGCCCTCGTCCGCCACCCCGAATTCGACTACGCCGACACCATCGAGGAGTCCCTGTCCGGAACCCGGCTCGTCGTACTGGGCACCGAATGGCCCCAGTTCCGCGACGCCGACCCGGCACGGCTGCGGACCCTCGTCGATGGTGACGCGGTGATGGTCGATGTCCGCAACACTCTCGACGCCGACCGCTGGCGGATGGCCGGATGGACGATCCGCCAGCTCGGCCGCCCCGGGGCACAGCCCATCGAGTAACCGGCACGATCAGGAGGGTTCCCATGGAAACCGACCACTGGACGACCGTCGCGACGCTCAACGACAAGATGCTCGAGCATGCTTCCGGCCTGCCCGAGAGCGAACTTCAGACCCTGCAAGTCCTCAAGGTCGCCGAGGAGGCCGGGGAAGCCGCACACGCCATGCATGGTGTACGGGGCACTGCCACGTGCGGTGAGACGCATACCGTCGAGGGCGTCGTCCGTGAGCTGTCCGGAGCCATCATCGCGTCAATGATCGCTATCACCCGCCTCGTGGACGACCCAAAGGAGACGTTCGAGAAGGTCTTCACGGAACGGACCGCCAGGGCCCGCGCCTGACACGGCATCAGCACCCTTTTGGAGGCCCCGGCACCCCGTGTCGGGGCCTCCGCACAGGGGTGGCGTCTGTCCGAAGCCCCACCCTCCCCAAAGCGTGTCGGCGATGCTGGCACCCCCACGGGCACCAGCAAGGCGGCCCAACGGAGCGAGGAGAGGCGAGTGACGGTGCAAGAGCCGAAGGGCACGGCCGCGCTGATCGTCAATGGGCGGGGCGAGTACTTGCTGCATTTGAGAGACAACATCCCCGGCATCTGCGACCCGGGCACCTGGTCCCTGATCGGCGGGAACCGCGACAGCAATGACGAAGCGCCCGAAGACGCCATCGCCCGGGAGCTGAAGGAAGAAGCCGGGCTCGTCCTGCCCGAGCTGAAGCAGTACGCCGTGGTGCCGGTCTACGGCCCGCACGGGCGGAAGGGACGGGCCACGGTCTTCGCGGCCTGCTGGGACGGCGACGCCGACGCCCTCCCGCTCACCGAGGGTGTCATGCTCCACTGGTTCCCCGCCGCCACGATTCCCCGGCTCGTCATGGCCGCATGGGCCAGGGACGTCATCGAACAGCACGAGAGGACGAGGTGACACCGCAGGTGGCCACCAACTGGGTGGCCCGGTCGCTGAAAGGTGCGCCCGGAGTGAGCCCGGACGCCTTCGGACGGGGCAGCAGAGACCGGCACCAGCGGCACCGCTCACACCCGCGACCTGCACCGGAAGGACGTGGCTGACCCCGCCCGGCACCAGCCGGACGGGGCCAAGGGAACTTGTAAAGCGTAGGTCGTCGGTTCGAGTCCGACAGGCGGCTCTGTGGAAGCCCGGGTCGGTTATGCGCCGGCCTGGGCTTTCTTGGTGATCGGGGTCGGCTGCCCCGGGATGGCCCAGGAACTCGGCCGCCGGGAAAATCATTGGGACGCCCGGCGCCCGATTGCCGATACTCCACGCGTGGCCACCTCGAACGTTGACAAGACCGAGCGCGTCCCGTCCCCCCGGTCCTCCCCGGCCGGGTCGGCCGGACGTACCTTCGGTGCGATCCCGCCAACGGCGCTGGTACTGCTCGGCATTGTCAGCGTTCAGGTGGGCTCGGCATTGGCCAAGGATCTGTTCGGCGCGGTGGGCAGCTTTGGAACAGTCGCCTTGCGACTGTTCTTCGCGGCGGCGGTGCTGATGGTGTTGTGGCGGCCGTCACTGCGCATGAATCGTCGCGCGTGGACAGTGGTGCTCGGCTATGGCGTGATTCTCGGCTTGATGAACCTGTGCTTCTACCTGGCGCTGGCCCGGCTCCCGCTGGGGATCGCGGTGACCGTGGAGTTCCTCGGGCCGCTGGCGGTGGCCCTGGCCGGGTCCAGGCGATGGCTGGACGCTTTCTGGACCGTGCTCGCGGCAGGCGGCGTGGTCCTGCTGATGGAGGGGCGCGGCGACCTCAACCTTGTCGGTCTTCTGTTCGCCCTCGCCGCGGGGACGTGCTGGGGTCTGTACATCCTGGTCGGCGCGGCGCTGGGCCGTCACACCACGGAAGGCAATGGGCTGGCTCTGGGAATGGCCGTCGCGGCACTGGTGGTTGTGCCACTCGGCGTGGCCGACAGCGGGACGGCGCTGATTCAGCCGTGGGTCCTGGCTGTGGGGCTCGGCCTGGCACTGTTGTCGTCGGTGATTCCGTACTCGCTGGATCTGGAAGCACTGCGCAAGATCCCACCGCGGGTGTTCGGCATCCTGATGAGCCTCGAACCGGCGGTGGCGGCCCTCATCGGCCTCATCGTGCTCCAGGAGTCGCTGCAGTGGTCGCAGTGGATCGCGGTGCTGTGCGTGGTCGGCGCATCGGCGGGCGCCACCCGCGGCGCCCGCCCGGACGCCTGACCGCCGCCGCCTGAACACGACACCGACGGAGTACCGGCGGCGGTTCAGGTGGCGGGTACGGCTTCCGCGGTAAGTGGCGAGAGCCGCAGACCCGGGTGGGTCTGCGGCTCTCGTGTCCTATGCGGCCGGGCCGGTCAGGTGCGTACCTGCTCGCCCTCGCGCCACGAGGTGTCGCCGACGGTGGCCGTGGGCGACGGGGCTTGGGGGGCGTCCTGGTGGCCGGGCCACCAGGCCTTGTGGCCCAGCAGGGCGGTGATCGTCGGGACCATGAGCATCGCCATGATGAAGGCGGTGAGCAGGATGCCGAAGGCGACCGCGAAGCCCATCTGCTGGAGCATGGAGTTCTCGGAGACCATCAGCACGCCGAAGGAGCCGGCCAGGATGATCGCCGCGGAGGCGACGGTCGGGGTGGAGCGGGCGACCGCCGTCCGGATCGCCTCGCGGGGCGGGATGCCCCGGCGGACCTCTTCGCGTAGTCGGGCGACCATCAGGATGTTGTAGTCGGTGCCGATGGCCACCACAAAGAGGTACATGATCACCGGCAGCATGAACAGCATGCCCTCCTTGCCCTGCATGTCCTGGAAGACCCAGACGGACGCGCCGAGGGTGGCGCCGAAGCCCAGGGCAACAGCGATCATGAGGTAGATGGGGGCGACCAGGCTGCGCAGCAACAGCGCCAGGATGATCATGATGGCCAGGCCGGCCACCGGGAAGACCACCTTGTAGTCGTGGTTCACGGCGCTCTTGATGTCGGCGAGTACGGATGAGGTGCCGCCGACGTAGGCCTGGGTGCCCTGGGGGGCCGCACTGTGCGCGTTCTCGCGCAGGTCGCCGCCCGCGATCGTGATGGCCCTCTTGTCGGTCGCCTCGTACTTGAGGACGACGCTGTACTGGGCCACCGAACCGTCCCCATTGGGGACCGCGTCGGAGACCTTGGCGACGCCGTCGACGGCTGCGAGCTTGCCGCCGTATGCCTTGAGTTCGCTCCGGTCGAGGCGTGCGCCGTCCTTGGACTCGAGGAAGACCAGGGCCGGGTCCGACTGGCCGGCCGAGAATCCGCGCTGCAGGTCCTTCATGGCCTGCACGGACTCGAGCTTCTTCGGGAGCTGGCTATTGGTGTTGAAGTCGGGGTTGAAGCCGAAGGCCCCGATGGCGAGCACCGCGAGCACTCCGGTGGAGAGGACCGCGACCAGGCCGGGGCGGCGCGAGACCATGCCGCCCACGCTGTTCGCCAGACGGTTCTTCGGCTGCTTCTTCCATGCCTTGGACGGCCAGAAGGCCTTGGTGCCGAGGAGGGAGAAGACCGCGGGCACCAGGGTGAGCGCGGCGATCAGGGTCACCCCGACGGAGATGGCGAGCGAGGGGCCCCAGGCTCGCATCAGGGCCAGGGTGGACAGCAGCAGGGCGAGGAAGGCGACGATGACGGCGCCCGCGGCGGAGGCGATGGTCTCACCCACCCTGGCCACGGATTCGACCAGGGCTTCCTTGGGCGTCTGCCCGGTCCGCAGCTGTTCGCGGTAGCGGAAGAGCAGGAACAGGATGTAGTCGGTGCCGACACCGAAGAGCACCACGATGAGGATCGCGGAGATCGAGGGGTCGGTCTTGAGCCCGCCGATCGAGGCCGCGGTGCCGATGAGGCCGGTGGCCACCGTTGAGACGATGCCGATGATGATCACCGGCAGGATGGCTATCAGCGGGCTGCGGAAGATGAAGGCCAGCAGCACGATGATGAGGCCCAGCGTCGCCATCATCACCATGCCGTCGGTGTCCTTGGACGATTCCGACGAGTCGAGGTTGGTGGCCGCCGAACCGGTGACACCCATCTTCAAGTGGGTGCCGTTCAGCAGGGACTTGCCGTCCTTGCGCAAGTCCTTGATGGAACTGGACAGGTCCTTGTCGTAGGAGTTCTTGTCGGTGGAGACAATGTTGGCGAGCGCGACCTCGCCATTGGGGGAGACGGCCTGGGGGGTGGTCGTCACCTTGGCGATCTTCTTGTAGTGCTTGTCGTGGAGGGCGGTGGTCACCTTGACGACGTCGCGCCGGTCGGTGGTGTCGAGTTTGCCGCCGTCGGACCGCTGGAACACAACGGTCGCCGCTGAGGTGTCGGTCTTGGGGAACGCCTTCTCCTGGAGCTTGCCCGCCTGCACGGCCTCATAGTGGGAGGGCAGGAACTCGGTCTCGTCCGTGGTGGACTTCAGCCCCGGGGCCAGTACGGCAAGGGCCACGGCCGCAATGATCCAGCAGCCGATCGTGATCCAGGGTCGATAGACGGCGAACCGACCTATTCGTCGGAACATGGTGGTGGGGTCCCCCTCGGGTGATGGTCCGTGCGGCTCGACGGCATGCGAAAGTTACTTGCGGGCAGGGCCACGCTAGGCAGTGTCTTTATGCGGACGCAACGAATTACCCTGCAGATCAGGGGGAAATCGACCCTGAGGTGGGGCAACCCTCCTCCCTGGGGAGGAGGTCCCCTCAACCGTCAGGTAGAGGAATTCCTGCCGGCCGACTGCATCCGCATTACTCTGCCCCCATGACCGACGCTGCTGTTGAAGCTGGTGCTCCCGAGTATTATGCGGCCCGGATGGACCGCGCCGCCCGGTCCGCCGCCCAGGAGGGGATGGCGGGGCTGATCGTCGCGCCGGGCCCCGATCTGGTCTGGCTGTGCGGATACCGTCCCCCCGTGACCGAGCGGCTGACGGCGCTGCTGCTGGTCCCCGGCGGCCGGCCCCGGCTGGTGGTGCCCGAGCTGGAGCGCCCCGATGCCGAACGGGCGCCGGGTGCCCGGGCGTTGACCGTCACCGGCTGGCGGGACGGCGAGGATCCGCACGCCGTCCTCGCCGGGCTGCTGGACCCGCACGGCCGTTATGGGATCTCCGACAACGCCTGGGCGATGCATCTGCTGGCCCTGCAACGGTCGCGGCCCGCGGTCACCTATGGAGCGTTCACCGAGGCCCTGCCGCTGCTGCGGGCGGTGAAGGACGCCCATGAGGTGGAGCGGCTGGCGGCGGCGGGGGCCGCGGCGGACGCCACCTTCGAGCAGATCGTGCGGCTGCCCTTCGCCGGGCGCCGGGAGAGCGAGGTCGCCGCGGACCTGGCCCGGCTGCTGCGCGAACACGGCCATGGCCAGGTGGACTTCACCATCGTGGGTTCCGGCCCCAATGGTGCCAACCCGCACCATGAGGCGGGGGAGCGGGTGATCGAGGACGGCGACATGGTCGTCCTGGACTTCGGCGGGCTGCTGGACGGCTATGGCTCCGACACCACCCGCACGGTCCATGTCGGCGAACCGACCGCCGAGGAGCGCAAGGTCCACGACCTGGTGCGGGAGGCGCAGCAGGCGGCGTTTGAGGCCGTGCGGCCGGGGGTGGCCTGTCAGGAGATCGACCGGGTGGCGCGGCAGGTCATCGTCCGGGACGGCTATGGCGAGTACTTCATCCACCGCACCGGCCATGGCATCGGGGTCACCACCCATGAGCCGCCGTACCTGGTGGAGGGCGAGCATCTGACGCTGGCGCCGGGGATGAGCTTCTCGATCGAGCCGGGGATCTATCTGCCGGGCCGGTTCGGCGTCCGCATCGAGGACATCGTCGTCTGTACGGAGTCGGGGGCCCGGCGGCTGAACAACACGGG
Source organism: Streptomyces xingningensis (assembly GCF_054957865.1). Lineage (NCBI taxonomy): Bacteria > Bacillati > Actinomycetota > Actinomycetes > Kitasatosporales > Streptomycetaceae > Streptomyces > Streptomyces xingningensis. The sequence goes on along the minus strand of NZ_JBDJPF010000068.1, from coordinate 28,553 downwards.
CCGGGAGCTGCGGATCGTCTCCTGAGCGGCCGCCGAGCCGGTTTCCTGCCGGTTCCGGTTCACACCGACCGCATGCGGTGGGCGTCGTATGCCGGGGCGGCGGCCTCGCTCCGGACCGGCTCCCGGTGCTTCGGGGCGGGGGCGTTGATCAGCAGCCAGGCGGCGGCCGCCGCGAGCAGCATGATCCCCGAGCCCCAGGCCAGCCCGACGTGAAAGCCGTGCAGGACACCGTCCTTGGTGATGGCCGCCCGGACGGCCGGAGTGATCCCGCCGGTGACGGCCGTGCCCTTCAGCCGGGTGGCGGTATAGCCGGCGGCGGTGGAGGCGGCGATGGTGTTGAGCAGCGCCGTGCCGATCGAACCGCCCACCTGCTGGGAGGTGTTGACGGTGGCGGAGGTGATGCCGGAGTCATCGGGGGCCACTCCCCGGGTGGCGGTGTCCATCACGGCGACGAACATCAGCCCCATGCCCAGGCCGAAGAGGATCGCGGAGGGCAGGACATGCGCGACATACGACGCCTTGACCGGCAGAAAGGTCAGCAGGAACAGTCCGGCGGCCGAGCAGATGGCGCCCGGCGTGATCATCATGCGCGGCGGCAGCCGGCCGAGCAGCCGGGACGAGATCTGGGTCGAGGTCAGGATGATGGTGGCGGACAGCGGCAGGAACGCCAGACCGGCGGTGACCGGGCGGTAGCCGAGGATGCCCTGGAAGTAATAGGTCATATACAGGAACATCCCAAACATGGCCATGACGGACAGGGCCAGCGACAGGAACGCCCCGGCGCGGTTGCGGTCACGCACGATGCGCGGCGGCAGCAGGGGACTGGCCGCCCTGGTCTGCCACCAGCCGAACGCGCTCAGCAGCGCCACCCCGCCGCAGAGCAGCCCGAGGACGGTGGGGCTGCTCCAGCCGCGCGGCTCCGCCTCGCTGCATCCGTAGACGATGGCGACCAGCCCCGCGCAGGCCAGCAGGACGCCGGGGGCGTCCAGGCGCGGCCGCCGGGCCGGGCGGTGGTCGTGCAGCATCCAGAGCCCGCCGAGGAAGGCCGCCACGGCGATCGGGGCGTTCACATACATGCACCAGCGCCAGTCCAGGTACTCGGTCAGCAGGCCGCCCGCGATCAGCCCGATCGCCGAGCCCGCGCCGGCGATGCCGCTGTAGACGCCGAATGCCTTGCCGCGTTCCCGGGGGTCGCCGAAGGTCGTCGTCAGCAACGACAGTGCGGAGGGGGCCAGCAGCGCGGCGAAGGCGCCCTGGAGGGCGCGGGCGCCGAACAGGTGCCAGTCGGTGGTGGACGCGCCGCCCAGGGCCGAGGCGACGGCGAAGCCGGCCAGGCCGGCCAGGAACGTCCGCTTGCGGCCGACCAGGTCGGCGATGCGGCCACCGAGCAGCAGCAGGCCGCCGAAGGCGAGGGTATAGGCGGTGATCACCCACTGCCGGTTGCCGTCCGACATGTGCAGGTCGCGCTGGGCGGAGGGCAGGGCGATGTTCACGATGGTCGCGTCGAGCACGACCATCAGCTGGGCGAGCGCGATAAAGACCAGTCCCCACCAGCGGCGGGGGTCCGCCGCAGGCGGTTCTGCGCCGGTCCGGCTCATGTCCTCAGCGTAGGCGGGGTGGGTGGGGGCTGCCTGTCGGGCGGCCGGACGGGCCGGATCACACCCGTGGAAGGCGGCTCTGCAGGTCCCAGATCACCGGGTTGCCGGCGAGCCCCTCGTGCAGGTCCGCCAGGTCCGCGATCAGATCGTGCAGGAAGTCGCGGGCCTCGCGGCGCAGCGCGCCATGGTTGAAGGTGAGCGGGGGCTCGTCCGCCGGGACCCAGTCGGCGGTGACCTCGACCCAGCCGAAGCGGCGCTCGAAGAGCAGACAGTCGGTGGACTCGGTGAAGTCCAGCTCCGCGAAGCGGGGGGTCGCCGAGCGGTTGCCCCGGGGGTCGCGGTCGAGCTGTTCGGCGATGTCGCACAGGGCCCAGGCGAAGTCCAGTACGGGTACCCATCCCCAGGCTGTGGACAGTTCCCGGTCGGCCTTCACATCGGCGAGGTAGACGTCCCCGCAGAACAGGTCGTGCCGCAGCGCCCGCACATCGGCGGTGCGGTAGTCCGTCTGGGGCGGGTCGGGGAAGCGTCGCGAGAGCGAGTAGCCGAGGTCGATCACACCTTCGATGGTGTCACGGTCCGGCCGGCGGCCCGCGCCGGTGCCCCCGGCGCGGGGCCGGGGGCACCGGCGGTTCACCGGGTGGGGGGTGTCAGCTCCGGGTCACTTGACGTTGATGGCGGTCCAGGTCGCGGCGACCGCCTTGTACTCCTTGCTGTTCTTGCCGTAGAGCGAGGCGGTGGCGGCCAGGGTGCCGGTACGGGCCTTGGCGTAGTTGGTGGTGGAGGTGAACTGCGTGGTCAGGGCCTTGTACCAGATGCGCTCGGCCTTGTCCCGGCCGATGCCGGCCAGTTTGGAGCCGTCGGCGGTGGGGCTGTTGTAGGTGAAGCCGTTGACGGTCTTCGTCCCGCTGCCCTCGGACAGCAGGTAGAAGAAGTGGTTGGCGGGGCCGGAGGAGTAGTGGACGTCGATGCCACCGATGTTGGACGCCCAGTAGTCCTTGGACCGGCCGTCCTTGCTCGGCTGGTCCATGTAGCGCAGCGGCTTGCCGTTGCCGGAGATGTCGATCTGCCGGCCGACGAAGTAATTGCCCGGGCTGGCCGGGTTCTTGGCGTAGAACTCCACCGACTTGCCGAAGATGTCGCTGGTCGCCTCGTTGAGGCCGCCCGACTCGCCGCTGTAGTTCAGCCTGGCCGTGGCGGCGGTGACCCCGTGGCTCATCTCATGGGCGGCCACGTCGATCGAGGTCAGCGGGTGGCTGTTGTTGCGCCCATCGCCGTAGGTCATGCAGAAGCAGGAGTCCGACCAGAAGGCGTTGACGTACTGGTTGCCGTAGTGGACCCGCGAGTAGGCGGCCTTGCCGTCCCCGCGGATGCCGGTGCGGCCCAGCACATTCTTGTAGAAGTCCCAGGTCACGGCCGCACCATAGTGAGCGTCGACGCCCGCGCTCTGCCGGCCGCCGCCCCAGGTGTCGGTCCGGTTGGTGAACAGCGAACCCGTGCCGGACGAGCCCCCGTTGAGGTCGTAGGTCTTGTGGCCGCCGCGCTTGCCGTCATTGAGCTGGTACTGCGAGCCGGACTTGGTGGTGTCCAGCGGCACCTTGCCGCTGTAGGTGCTGGTGCCGGTGCCGGTCTCGATGGCCTCTTGCTGGAAGAGCTTCTTGCCGGTCGCCGCGTCGGTGACCACATGCAGCTCGCTCGGGGTGCCGTCCTTCTGCACACCGGTGACCACGGTCTCGTACGCCAGCACCGGCTTGCCCTGCGCGGCCCAGATCACCTTGCGCGGGGCCTGGCCCGCCTCGGCCTTGGCGGTCTTCTCGGCGGCGGCCGCGCTCAGTGCGCTCTTGCGGGCGTCGGAGGGCGCCAGCGAGGCATGGGTGGTGGGCACGGATATGGTCGCGTCGGTCGCCTTGGTGACGCTGCGCGAGCCGTTCTTCTCCTGGTGCACGACCAAGTCGCCGCCGAGCACGGGCAGTCCGTCATAGGTGCGCTCATAACGGGTGTGCACCGTGCCGTCCGCGTCCTTGACGACATCGCGGACGATCAGCTTCTCCTGGCCGCCGAGGCCGATCTTCCCGGCGGTGCCGGCCGCTTCGCCCTGCGCGTCCTTGATGGCGTCGGCCCGCTGCTCCGCGGAGAGGGCGAGCGGCAGCCCGCTGTCCCGGTCGGCCGAGGCGCTCGCCGTGCCGGTCTGCATCCCGACGGCCACCATGGCGGCCGATGCGACCAGTGCCGCGGCGCTGAGGACGGTCTTGCGGGAGGTGGGGGTGATGCTTCTCAACTCTGTCTCCTCTGAGGGGGGTTCGGCACCCGTGGCCATGACGGCCTGCTGATGCACGAGGGGTGCAGGAGCGAATCGAGGAGAGCGTGCCAGGAATTGAGCATCTTTGACAGGGGCGCAACAAGGATGTGATCGGGTGTTCTTCGAAAGGGGGCGAATTCCAGCCGGTGTTGCCAAAACCGGTTTAGGCAAGGCTCAGTTGAGGCTACGGGTGGTCATCATTCGGCCCGGAGCAGGCAAAGCCCCCCACCGCCACCAGCCTGCGGAGGGGACACCGAGAGGGGAATGCATGCAGGTCAGGACATTTGCGGAAGACCGGATACCGGCGGACCTCCGGGCCCGGGCACAGACGCTCCGCGATCGGGCATGGCCGGACGGTGGCGGGCACGACCCCGCATTGCGGCCGGTCTCGATGGTGCTCGTCTCACCGCGGGGAGCGGTGGTGGCGGCGCTGGACGTCCTGTCCAAGGACATCACCCATGGCGGCCGTGTCTATCGGGCCGCCGGGCTGAGCGCGGTCGTCACGGACGAGGCACACCGGGGCAAGGGATACGGGCGGCGGCTGGTGGCCGCCGCCCGTGAGGTGATCGCGCGGAGCGGTGCGGATGTGGGCCTGTTCACCTGTGCCCGTCCGCTGCGGGGCTTCTATGAGAGCGCCGGCTGGCAGGTTCTGGACGGTGCCGTCCTGATCGGCGGAACGCCGCGGAATCCCTTCCCCAGCGATGGGCCCGGCTTTGACAAGATCACTCTGGCCGGTTTCTTCACGGCGCGGGCGAGGCGGGACGCGGAGGCCTTCCGGCACAGCCGCATCGAGCTCTACCCGGGCGAGATCGACCGGCTGTGGTGACGATCACCAGGACACACCCTAGGGCTGGTCGTCGGTGGGCGGACGGTTGCCGAGTTGCTCGTCGAGCTTCTGCTTGGCGGTGTCGACCTGTTCGCCGTACTTGTTGCCGGTCTTCTCGTTGAACGCGTCGCCGGCCTTGTCGACGCCCTGGCGGGCCTGGTCCTCATGGCCCTTGAGCAGGCCCTTGAGCTTGTCGAGCATGGACATGGCTGTCCTCCTTGTGAACGCCTGACGCAGTCAGGATCGCCGTATTCGTCCGCTTCCGCATCTCAGGAACCCTGACGCGCTCCCGGCCGGTCCGGCCAGGTCCAGTAAGGGACGGGTCGGGGGCGGTCAAGGGGCCGGCTCCTCCCTGCGCTTGATCAGCGCGGCGGTCCCGGCGGCCTACCTTGATCGCACCTCAACCAGTGCCGATCGAAAGGCCCGTTCCCCATGCGTGCTCACCGCAGATCCACCACCGCCGTCACCGCGCTGCTCGCCGCCGCGGCGCTGGCCTCGGTGGCGGCACCCGCCGTCGCCGCCGCGCCCCGGGCGGACACCGCCGATCCGGCCCGGCACCGGGCCGCCCTCCAGCGGGCCCTGAACCTGGTGGTGGCCGAGGGGGTGCCCGGCGCGGTGGCCGAGGTGCGCGACGGGCACGGCGTCTGGCGGGGGACCGGCGGGGTGGCCGATCTGGACGGCACCCGCCGCCCGGCGGCCGGTGACCGGTTCCGGGCGGGGAGCACCACCAAGAGTTTCGTCGCCACGGTCGTGCTGCAGCTGGTGGCGGAGAAGAAGATCGGGCTGGACGATCCGGTCGAGCGCCGGCTGCCCGGTCTGGTGCCGGCCGGTGCGCACGGCGACCCCATCACGGTGCGGCAACTGCTCAATCACACCAGCGGACTCAGGGACTACCTCCGGGTGATGATCGAGGAGGCGGGGTCCGAGGCGGCCGCGATCCAGAAGCTGCGGTCCACCACCCACACCCCGCGCGAGCTGATCGCGACGGCCACCGCGAAGGGACTCAAGGACAAGGGCACCTTCGCCTACTCCAACACCAACTACGCGGTCCTGGGGCTGCTGGTGGAGCGCACCACCGGGTACCACATCGGGGATGAGATCACCCGGCGGATCATCCGTCCGCTGCATCTCAGGGACACCTCCTTCCCGACCGGCGCGCGGATACCCGGACGGCACCTGCAGGGCTATGAGTGGTACACCGGTGACGGCCCCACGGACCTCACCGGCATCGACCCCTCGGCCTGGGGGGCCGCCGGTGCGCTGATCTCCACCACCCATGACCTCAACACCTTCTACCGCGCGCTGTCGGACGGAAAGCTGCTGCCCGCACCCCTGTTGAAGCAGATGCACCAGATGTCGGACTTCGGCGACGACCGCTCGTATGGGCTGGGGCTGGAGGGCCGCCGCATCTGCGGCCCTGGCGTCGAGCGGGCCTGGGGCCACAGCGGGAGCGTCCCCGGCTTCAACACCCTCAGCTTCACCACGGCCGACGGCAAGCGGCAGGTCACGCTCGCCGTCAACCGGGACCGCACCAAGACGGCCGCGGCCGACGCCGCCGTCGGGCGCTTCCTCGACGCGGCGCTCTGCTCCAAGTAGGTCCGGGCGGCCCCGGTTACCCCGCGGCCGTTGCCGACGGCGTCGGCCTGGTGTTCCTCGTGACCATCGCGCTGACCCTGCTCGCCCTCCTGGCCGCCTGCCTGATCAAAGAGGTCCCGCTCGCCGGTGGTTCGTCCGGCGACTCGGCCGGCGGGAAGCGGCAGGGCCGGCCCCCGGAGGGGCCGACCCACTGGGGAGCGAACGACCTCAGACGTTGACCCCGAAATCCTGCGCGATGCCCACCAGGCCCGAGGCATAACCCTGGCCCACCGCACGGAACTTCCACTCCGCGCCATTGCGGTAGAGCTCGCCGAAGACCATGGCGGTCTCGGTGGCGGCGTCCTCGCTCAGGTCGTAGCGGGCTATCTCGGCTTCGCCGGCCTGGTTGACGATGCGGATATAGGCGTTGCGCACCTGGCCGAAGTTCTGTGCACGGGCCTCGGCGTCATAGATGGAGACCGGGAAGACGATCTTGTCGACATCGGCCGGGAGGGCGGCGAGGTTGACCTTGATCTGCTCGTCGTCGCCGTCGCCCTGGCCGGTGGTGTTGTCGCCGGTGTGGACGATGGACTGGTCCGGGGTCTGCTTGTTGTTGAAGAACACGAAGTGGCCGTCGGAGTAGACCTTGCCGCTCTGGTTCACGGCGATCGCGCTCGCGTCGAGGTCGAAGTCCGTGCCCGTGGTGGTGCGGACATCCCAGCCGAGGCCGACGGTGACGGCCGTCAGGCCCGGGGCCTCCTTGGTGAGGGAGACGTTGCCACCCTTGGACAGGCTTACAGGCATGGGAGTGATCCCTTTCTTGTCGGGCTCGAGCCGTCTTTCATTCCCCACAACGCCAGATGGGGACGGGGAGGTTCCAGCTTTCTTTACTTTCTTTGCCGACGATTCCCTCGCGATGTCGGTCAGGGAAACCCCGGTGACCCGCGGTTGCGGCCGGGGGTCCGGGGGTTGTCCCCCGGGAAGGCGCAGTACTGGTTTCTGATGCGGGGTCGGCTCCAGGCCCGGCAAAACGAGGTGACGGGGGGAGCGATGGGGAGGGACCATGGGTGTCATGTCCGGTCCCTACGTCATCCGCGGCTCCGTCTCCCTCCCGGAGGCCGAGCTCCAGTGGCGTTTCTCGCGCTCCTCCGGGCCGGGCGGCCAGCATGTGAACACCAGCGACAGCCAGGTGGAGCTGCGCTTCGACCTCGCTGCCACGGATGCGCTGCCTCCGGTGTGGAAGGAGCGCGCGCTGGAGCGGCTGGCCGGTCGGCTGGCGGGCGGGGTGGTGACCGTACGGGCGTCGGAACACCGCTCGCAGTGGCGCAACCGTGAGACGGCGGCGGTACGGCTCGCGGCGCTGCTGGCCGAGGCGACGGCACCGCCGCCGCGGCCCAGGAGGCCGACGAGGATTCCGCGCGGCATCAACGAGCGGCGGCTGCGGGAGAAGAAGCAGCGGGCCGACACCAAGCGCGGCCGGTCCGGCCGGGACTGGCACTGAACTCCCGGGCGCCTCAGGCCAGCCGGCGGTAGCGGCCGCGGAAGTAGGCCAGCGGGCCGCTCTCCGTGCCGGGAGCGGCGGCCGTCAGGACCCGGCCGATGACCAGGGTGTGGTCGCCCGCCTCGACCCGCTGTTCGGTGCGGCACTCGAGCACCGCCAGTGCGCCCCTGACCAGGGGGGCGCCGGAGGCCTCGCCGCGCTCACAGGGGATGTCCTCAAAGAGCAACCGGTCGCTGATGCGGCCCTTCATGGCGAAGCGCCCGGCGATGTGCCGCTGGCTCTCGGAGAGCACGGACACCGCCCAGAGCGGGTGGCGCGCCAGCAGGTCGTCCATCCGGGAGTCGTTGCGCACGCTCACCAGCACCAGTGGTGGATCGAGCGACACCGACAGGAAGGCCGTCGCCGTCATGCCGACGTCCTCGCCGCGCGGACCGTCGTCCGGGTCGTGCGCGGTCACCAGCACGACGCCCGCGGCGAGGCGGGCGAGGGCGGCACGGAAATCATCGGCTGTCACCCCTTCAGGATGCGCTATGCCGGTCATGGTGGGCGAAGTCGTCTCGAACACGCGGAGCACGCTATCCGGCCCGTCCGAGGAGGCGCATCGGGCTGCGGGACCAGGCCGGTTCTGGTATTGGTCCTAGGCCTGTCCGTCATCCCGTGTTTCCCTGCGCAATTTCGCGCAGGGAAACACGGGAGACAGACAAGGTTCTTCTCGGACCGTTCAATTTGCGTTTAGCAAGCGTAAGAGCGCACTCAAAGACGGATGGTGGGCGCTTTGTCACACCCTGTGACATGACTCACAGCGGGCGCTAATTGTTGACCCTGTGTACCGAGTTGTCAGCTCACTGTGATTCAGTGGCGTGGTAAGCGGACAACAAGAAAATCTGGAGTAGCTGTCGAGGTCTCGGGGGAGAGCGAGCTATGGAGTCCGAGTCGGAACCGTATGTACGCCTGGCGACCTTGCGGCAGGTTCACCAGGCCGTCGCGGACCTGAACACCGCGCGCAGCCTCGCGGACACCTTGCAGACCGTCGCCGACGGCGTGGTGGCCGGGCTCGGCTATGAGCTGGCGGCCGTCAACCTGGTGCGACCGGACGGCGATCTGGTGGTCGCCGCTGTGGCGGGCAGCGCGAGCGCCGAGGCGTTCCTGGCCGGCCGGGTCGGCTCGCGGGTGTCCTGGGAGCGGCGGCTCGCCATGGGTGACCGCTGGGGTGACCTGCGCTTCATCCCGTACACCGAGGGCTGGGTCCTCGACGAGGACGACGTCCCGCAGTGGCGCACCACGGGCCCCGCCCCGCGCTTCCCCGACGAGTGGCACCCCATGGACCGGCTGTTCGCCCCGATGTACACGGCCGGTTCCGGGGGCGGCGAGCTGCTCGGCGTGCTTTCCGTCGACAAACCGCGCAGCGGCCGCAGGCCCGGCGCCTGGGGCCGCGAGGCTTTGCAGATGTATGCGTTCCAGGCCGCGGTTGCGATCAGCAACGCCCGGCTCCGTGCAAATATGCAGCGCGCTTTGGTCCGTTTGGAACGCGAGCAACAGGCGCTGCGGGCCAGCGAGGAGAGCTTCCGGCAGGCCTTTGAATACGCGCCCAGCGGCATGGCCATCGCCGAAATGGGCGGAGACCAGCACGGCCGGCTGCACCGGGCCAATGATGCGCTCTGCCGGCTGCTCGGCCGGTCCGCCTCCCAGATGCGCCGTTACTCCCTCTCGGATCTCGTCCACCCCGAGGACATCGGCACCCTGCTGCGCACCTCCGCCGAGGGCGGCCGCGCCGAGTTGCGCCTGCGGCGGCGGGACGACAGCTATATCTGGGTGTCCCTGCGCAACTCGGTGGTCGCCGACGCCGCCGACGGCCCCCGTTTTCTGCTCACCCATGTCGAGGACATCGAGGAGCGCAAGCGCCATGAGCTCCAGCTCGCCCACCGCGCCAGCCATGACTCGCTGACCGGCCTGCCCAACAGCGCCGAGCTGCGCGCCCGGCTGGGCAGCCGGCTGTGTACCCGGCGGCCCGGCGGCGAGGCACACGCCTCGGCGGCCGTCCTCTCGCCCTTCGGCCGCCTGGACGGCTTCGCCGGGGCGACGAGCCTGCTCGCCGACCCGGAGTCCGGCCATGGCTTCGGAGCCGACGGGGTGCCGGACTACGCACCGGAGCCGCTCGCCGACGAATACGGCGACCACGGCCCCCGCGTCGAGAGCGGATACGACCGGCATGTGCACGCCATTCCGCTCGACGAGGACAGCGACGAGGACACCAAGGGCCTCGCCGTCCTCTTCTGCGACCTCGACGGATTCAAGTCGATCAACGACCGGTTCGGCCACCACGCGGGCGACGCCGTGCTGGTCGAGGTCGCCCGGCGGCTGACCGAGGGCGTGCGCGACGGCGACACCGTGGCCCGGCTGGGCGGCGACGAGTTCGTGGTGCTCGCCGACGGGCTGGGCCGGGCGGACGCGGAGGACCTCGCGGTGCGGCTGCGCAGCGGCATCATCCCGCCGATACGGGTGGACGGGCGGGCCGTCCGGGTGGGGGCCAGCTTTGGCATCGGCTGGGCGGGCTGCGGCATGTCGGCCGACGAGGTGTTGCGCTCGGCGGACCAGCGGATGTACGTCGAGAAGCGGTCCCGGGCGAAGACCGGCCGGAGAGCGGGCTGAGGGCCGGGCCACGGCGTGGCCCGCCCCGCTCGGGTACGCTTCGCCGATGCGGCACCGCCGCCCGCCGCGGTGGCCGAACCGGCCTCGACAACCGCGGGCCGGGCGCGCACAGCGCGGGTGCCGACGGGCACACCATCATGGGGAGTGACAGGGGATGACGGCCGGTAACAACGGTGGCGCCGGTGGCGCGGGCAAGCCGGAGGACGACGACCCGTTCGCCTACCTGTACCGCTCGGAAGACGGCGAGGGCGGCGCCGACGGCGGTACGGCCGCACCACAGCCGGGCGTCCCCCGCACGTCCTACAACCAGGTCCGCCCGGTGGGCTCGCGCCAGTACGGAGCCCCGCAGGGCGGTGGTACGTACGGCGGCCAGGCCCCCGGCGGTACCTACGGCGGGCACCAGCCGATGCCGGGCCACCAGCCCATGCCGGGGCACCAGCCCGCCCCGCACTACGCGGCACCCGAGACGCTGCCGGGCGGCGCGCCCCGCCAGCCGATGCCCGGTGGGGGCGGTCCGGTTCACGACGGCGGTCGGCCCAAGCGGCGGGGGCTGCTGATAGGGGCGATAGCCGTGGTGCTGGTCGTGGCGGGCGGCATTGGCGCCGCCATGCTGACCAATGATGACTCGGACAGCAAGAGCAACAAGGTCAACACGGCGGACGGAACCAACAAGCCGAGCCCGCCGCCGAGCGACAAGTCCAAGGACAAGAAGAAGGGTTCGGACGCCAGCAAGAACCCTTCGGCCGAAGGGGAGTTGAAGCGGGATGCCGCGACCCTGAAGCTGAGCGGTGGCGCGACCACTGCAAAGGATGTAAAGGGCGCCAACGCTGACGGCGGCACCTACGTAAGCATGAGGCCTGGTGGGACCGTTGAGTGGAAGGTGGATGTCCCACGGGCCGGTGATTACACGGTGTTTGTGAACTACGGGGTGCCGGGCACGGACACCACTGCCACGCTCTCGGTCAATGGGAAGGCGCTCGACTACCCGGTGAAGTTGAAGAACCATTCACATGCGGCGAGTGGTGACTGGGCAAATGGCTGGACGCACACCTACAACTTTGTCCAGCTGGACAGCGGTACCAATGTGATCAAGCTGTCATGCGGGCAGGGCAGCCAGTTCAACCTTGACCAGTTGCAGCTGAAGCCGGGGCAAGTGCAGTAGAGCGCGGTCGCGTTCGGTAAGCGACAAGTTCGGTCAACTTGTCGCATTTGGTGCTTACTTGGCAGTGAGGCCGAGTAACGTTCTCGGTAGCGCTTCGAGCGCGCCCCCCTTCTCGAGGGCCTGTCTTCGGGCTACTCGGCCAGGGTGTCCCGATCCGGGCTCCCTCCGGCGCGGCCACCGGCATCTTGGTCGCATCCCGCGAAGGGGGGCGCCCGTGGGGCGTCACTGTAAGAGGCCCTTGCACGCCAAGAAGTCCCTGGGCAAACGGATCGTAGCTGTGATCCGGGAGTTGGGGAGGTGGTGCAGGGGGCGGTGACCGCCAGTCCTCCGAACAGGTGAGGACTGGCGACCAAAACCGCCGACTTACAGTTGGCCCTCGCTGCGGATGTCGGTCCGTGGCGAGGGCCTCTCCTTGCTATGGGCAACTGCGTTGTGCTGGGTGCGAAGGGGTGGTGCTGGCCATTCCTCCGCGACACTGAGGACTGACGGTCAAAACTCTTCCAGTTGGCCCTCGCTGCGCATAATGCATAACCGGTACGCACCGAAGCCGCTCCCACGCTAGCGGGTGTCGGCACCGTTGCGCGAGTCCCTCCCGGATGTGGTCACCCGGAGGAAGCGTTCCACCGTCGCCGCCATCGCCTCGCGTGCGGGGGCCAGGTACCTGCGCGGGTCGACGGCGGAGGGGTGGGCCTCCAGGAAGGCGCGGATGGCGCCGGTGCAGGCCGTGTTGAGGGCCGTGCCTACGTTGATCTTGGTGATCCCGGAGGTCACCGCGCGGCGGAGGTCATGGTCCGGGACGCCGGAGGAGCCGTGCAGGACCAGGGGGACGGGCACCGCCTCGCGGAGGGCCGCGATCAGGGTGTGGTCGAGGGTCGCGGTGCGTTCGGTCATGGCGTGGGTGCTGCCGACCGCCACGGCGAGGGCGTCGACGCCGGTTTCGGCGACAAAGGCGGCGGCCTCGGCGGGGTCGGTGCGGATGCCGGGGGTGTGGGCGTCGCCCGCCTTGCCGCCGATGCGGCCCAGTTCGGCCTCCAGGCAGAGGTCGCGTTCATGGGCCCAACGGGCAGCTGCCGCCGTTGCCTTGACGTTTTCGGCGTAGGGGAGTTTGGAGGCGTCGAACATGGCCGAGCTGAAGTCGTGGGCGTGGGCGGCATGGAGTAGGTCGATGGTCTCGATGTGGTCGAGATGGAGGGCGAGACGGGCGGTTGAGGCGCGGGCCACGGCGGCGGTCGCGGTGGCCAGGGGGGTGAGGTTGCCGCCGTGGAACTTCACGGCGTTTTCGGAGATTTGGAGGATGGCGGGGGTGTTTGCGGCTTCGGCGCCGCCGGCGATGGCCTCGGCGTGTTCCACGGTGATGACATTGAAGGCGGCCACGGCGTGGTCGCGGATGAGGTCACGGGTGTGGACGAGCATGCTTCCCGGCTTTCTGTGCGTGGGCGGCGGAGACAGCGGCGAGCTCGGCTGACGCAGGGGCACCCCTCATGCCGCCGTGACCTTCACCCGGGCCCGTACCGCCTCGTACGCCCCGGCGTCGAACTCGCCCGCCGCGGGCGCCCGTACGGTCGCGCAGGACAGGGCCACCGCCCGGGCCAGCCGGTCCGGCCAGAGCAGGCCGTCCGTCCAGCCGGACAGCAGGCCCGCGACGGCCGAGTCGCCCGCCCCCGTTGGGTTGCCCGTGACGGGGGCGGGCGGGGCCGCCTGCCAGCTGCCGTCCGGAGTGACGGCGAGCATGCCGTCCGGGCCCAGGGACGCGACCACCGCGTGCGCGCCCCGCCGCCGCGCGTCGAGCGCGGCCTGCAGGGGGTCCGTCGAACCCGTGAGCTCGGCCAGTTCGGACGCGTTCGGCTTGACCACGTCCGGCCGGGCGGCGACACCGCGGCGCAACGGCTCCCCGCTGGTGTCCAGCAGCACGGGCACCCGCCGTGCGCGGGCCTCGCGGACCAGCTGGGCGTACGCCCCGACCGGCACCCCGGGCGGCAGGCTGCCGCACAGGGCCACCGCCTCGGCGGTGCCCAGCAGGTGCGAGTAGCGATCCAGGAAGGCGGCCCATTCGGCGGAACCGACCTCCGGGCCGGGCTCATTGAGCTGGGTGGTGTCGCCGGTGCCGGCGTCGACGACGCCGACCGTGCGGCGGGTGGGGCCCGCGATCGGGACCAGCGCGTCCGTGACGGTCGGCGCGGTCCGGGCCAGGAGCCGCCGCAGGGACTCGCCCGTCGCGCCGCCCGCGAAGCCGGTGACCGTGGTGTCGTGCCCCAGCGCCGCCAGGACGCGGGCCACGTTCAGGCCCTTGCCGCCCGCGCGTTCCAGCACCTGGGTGACCCGGTGCGAGGCGTATGGGCGCAACCGCGGGACGCGGTAGGTCAGGTCGAGCGCGGCGTTGAGCGTGACGGTGAGGATCAACTGCGCCCCTTCGTACGACCGGTGCGGAAGATTGCGCGAGCGATCATGCCAAAACAGCAGCGGCAGGCCCAGACCTCCGGACCTGCCGCCTTTGTGCAACCACGGGAAGAATCACCGCACTTCTGGATGGACCAGCCATTTCCCCTTGCGCATCACGCCGGTCAGCGCATACGAATCGTCGAGCACCACCAGGTCGGCGTCCTTGCCGGGCTCCAGCGAGCCGACCCGGTCGTCGACGCCCAGCAGGCGGGCCGGGTTCGCGGACAGGGCCCGTACGGCGTCCTCGACGGACAGCCGGTCGATGGTCACCGCGCGGTGGAAGGCGGTGTCCAGGGTCAGCGTGGAGCCCGCGATCGAACCGGCCGTCGGGCCGTCGGCGATCCGGGCCACGGCGTCCTTGACCTCGACGCTCATCGGGCCGAGCGCGTACATGCCGTCGCTCATGCCCGCCGCGCCCATGGCGTCGGTGATGAACGCGACCCGGTCCGCGCCCGCGCGGGCGAAGGCCAGCTCCAGGACGGACGGGTGGAGGTGCGTACCGTCGTTGATCAGCTCGACGGTGACCCGCTCGTCCTCCAGCAGGGCGGCGATCGGACCCGGGGCGCGGTGCAGGAGTGACGGCATCGCGTTGAAGAGGTGGGTGGCGACGGTGGCGCCCGCCTCGATGGCGTCGAGGGTCGCCGCATAGGAGGAGTCGGTGTGGCCGACGGCCGCGATCACGCCATGGTCGGCGAGCATCCGGACGGACTCCAGGCCGCCGGGGAGCTCCGGGGCCAGGGTCATCATGCGGGCCGTGCCGTGTGCGGCGTCGACCAGCTTGCGCACATCCGCCGGGTCCGGGTCGCGCAGCAGCTCCGGCTGGTGTGCGCCGCAGCGGTGCGGGGAGATGAACGGGCCCTCGAAGTGGACGCCCGCCAGTTCGCCCTGCTGGGTCAGCTCGGCGAGGGCGGCCGCCTGGCGGGCGAGGTCGTCCAGGTCGCCGGTGACGGTGGAGGCGACCATCGTGGTGGTGCCGTGGGCGCGGTGCGCGCGGATGGCGGTGAGTGCCTCCTCGGGGTCGCCGGAGGAGAAGGACGCGCCGCCGCCGCCGTGCACATGCATGTCGACGAAGCCGGGGACGATCCAGTGGCCGGTCAGGTCCAGAGAGGGCGCCGGGGAGGGTGCCGGGGCGTGCCCGGGCCGGTCGGCCGCGATGCGGCCGTCCTCGACGGTGAGGCGCCCGTGCTCGGCCACTCCGGTCGGCAGCACCACCCGGGCGCCGGTGAGAACCGTTCGTTCGACCATCAGGCGGTTACCTCCGTGGATTCCATGGCGAGCAGGTCCCAGGCGAGCAGACCGGCGCCCAGGCAACCGGCGGTGTCCCCGAGGGCCGCCGGGACGATGAGGGGCATCTTCTGGAACGTGAGGCGTTCCGCGACGGCCGTGCGCAGCGGCCTGAACAGGGTCTCCCCGGCTTCGGCGAGCCCGCCGCCGATGATCAGCGTACGGGGGTCCAGCAGGGTGAGGCCGATGACGAGGCCGTCGGCGAGGGCGTCCACGGCCTCCTGCCAGACGGCCTGTGCGCGGGGGTCGCCGGATTCGACCGCCTTGGCGCAGCCGGCGGCGTCGGCGGCCGGGTCGCCGGTGGCCCGGGCCCAGGCGCGGCTGACGGCGGAGGCGGAGGCGAGGGTCTCCAGACAGCCGCGGCCACCGCAGCCGCAGGGTTCGCCGCCGGGGCGGATGGTGATGTGGCCGATCTCGCCCGCGTAGCCGTGGGCGCCCTCCTCGATGCGGCCGTCGATGCCGATGGCCCCGGCGATGCCGGTGCCGAGGGGGAGGAAGAGGAAACGGTCGGCGCCCCGGCCGGCGCCGATGCGGCCCTCGGCCAGGCCGCCGGTGCGGACGTCGTGGCCGAGGGCGGTGGGGATTCCGCCCAGCCGCCGGGTGAGCGCCTCCCGGAGGGGGACGTCGCGCCAGCCGAGGTTGGCGGCGTAGACGGCGGTGCCGGTGGCGGTGTCGACGATGCCGGGAACGGCTATGCCGACGGCGGCGGGGGCGCTGCCGAGGCGGCTGCTGCCGAGTGCCCGGAGCTCGGTGGCGAGGTCGAGGATGCCGTCGACCACGGCCTCGGGGCCTTTCTCGCGTGCGGTGGCGCGCCGGGTCTCGTACCGCAGGGTGTTGTTCTGGTCGACCAGGGCTGCCTTGATGGCCGTGCCGCCTACGTCCAGGGCGATGACGTGTTTCACGCGGACAGTGTCGCGTGTGGGGGTGCGAAAGGTCTAGTCCACTGTGTGCCCTCGCTACCCGGGGAGGATCACGCTGCGCGTGAGGTTGCGCGGAGCGTCCGGGTCGAGCCCCCTCGCCTCGGCGAGCGCCACCGCCAGCCGATGCGTACGGACCAGGTCCGCCATCGGGTCGGCACCTATGTGCACCAGCGTTCCCCCGGCCCGCACCACGTCGGCCGCCAGGCCCTCCGGCAGCGGGCCGAAACCCCATACCACCCGCCCCGGCCCGGTGATCGCGACCGGCCCGTGGCGGTACTCCATCGCCGGATACGACTCCGTCCACGCTCCCGCCGCTTCGCGCATCTTCAGCGCGGCCTCCTGCGCCAGTCCATATGCCCAGCCCCGGCCCAGGAAGGTCCACTGCCCGGCGGTGAGCACCGCCTCCGGGAGGGGGGCGGCGAGGGCCGTCTCCGCCTCGGCCGCCGCTTCGGCGACGGTTCTGGCGGGGAGCGGGCCGTGTGCCTCCAGGCCCGCGCGCAGCAGCGCCAGCGCCGTGGTGGCGAAGCGGGTCTGGACGACCGATTCCTCGTCCGCCCAGTCCAGCACCGCCACCGAGCCGGCCGCGGACCGGACGGGGGTGTCCGGGCCGGCGGTGAGCGCCAGCGTGGGGACGTGGTCCCGCAGGGCGCCCAGCAGCTCCAGCACCTCGGTGGTGGTTCCGGAGCGGGTGATCGCCACCACCCGGTCGTACCGGCGGGACGCGGGGAACTCCGAGGAGGCGAACGCGTCCGTCTCGCCCTGGCCCGCGGCCTCGCGCAGCGCCGCGTACGCCTGGGCCATGAACCACGAGGTGCCGCATCCCGTCACGGCGACCCGCTCGCCGGGGCGCGGCAGCCCCTGGGCCGCGGCGGCCGCGGAGACGGCGCGGCGCCAGGAGTCGGGCTGGGTGGCGAGTTCCCGGGCGGTCCGGGAGGCGGGGGACTGCTTCATGCCCTGGGCTCCTTGCGCGGTGCGGTGAAAGCGGTCAGTCCGTGGATAGCAGCCGGACGGTGCGGGGGGGAAGGGCGAGGCCGGAGCGAGAGCCTGTTCGTACAGCGCTTAAAGTGGCGCGGACGAGACTTGTGGTCTCCTTCGCAACTGATCGGCACAAATCCAGATACTGATCGGCACAACCAACCACGAGGGCGGAAAAGCACGTGCAGCGGCGGCGGTTCTTGGGTCTGACGGCGGCTGGTGCCGCCACTGCGGCGTTGGCGCCCGCTCTTGCGGGGTGCGGAAGCGAGGGGCCCGGGGGCGGCAGGACGCTGAAGCTGATCGCGGCGGAGTACGGCGACGGCAAGCCGGCCAACAGCTCGAAGAACTACTGGGAGTCGGTGGCCCGTGCCTTCGAGGGCGAGCACAAAAACATCTCCGTCGAGGTCGAGGTCCACAACTGGACCGAGGTCGACAAGAAGGTCGCCGACCTGGTCGCCAAGGGCGAGGCCCCGGACATCGCACAGATCGGCGCGTATGCCGACTTCGCCGCGGCGGGCAAGCTCTACAGCGCCGACCAGCTGCTCTCCGTCCCCACCCAGGCGGACTTCATCACCTCGATCGCCAAGGCGGGCGAGGTGCACCGGATGCAGTACGGCCTGCCGTTCGTCTCTTCGACGCGGATGCTCTTCTACAACAAGACGCTCTTCGAGAAGGCGGGCGTCGCCCGGGCCCCGCAGAGCTGGGACGAGCTCCAGGCCGCCGCCGTCAAGCTCGAATCGGCGAAGGTGAAGACACCCTTCGCGCTGCCGCTGGGCCCCGAAGAGGCGCCTGCCGAGACCCTGTTGTGGATGCTCGGTGCCGAGGGCGGCTACACCGACAAGAACGGTGACTACACCATCGACTCACCCCAGAACATCAGGGCGTTCACCTGGCTGCGCGACGAGCTCGTCGGCAGGGGCCTCACCGGCCCCGGCGACCCCGGCCGCACCAACCGCCAGGATGCCTTCGACGCCTTCGCCAAGGGGCAGGTCGGCATGGTCAACGGGCATCCCAGCCTGATGCAGCAGGCCGAGGCGGGCGGTGTGAAGTACGGGATGGCGCCGCTGCCGGGCATCGAGGGCAAGGCCAAGTCGACGATGGGCGTCGCCGACTGGCTGATGGCCTTCAAGCAGCGCGGCCACCGCACGGAGATCGGCCAGTTTCTCGACTTCGTCTACGGCACCCAGACCGTGCTGGACTTCACCGGCCGCTATGACCTGCTGCCGGTGACCACTTCCGCGTCGGAGACGATGCAGAAGAAGGAGGGCGTCAAGAAGGAGCTGCTGCCCTTCCTGGAGCAGCTGCAGACCGCCGAGTTCTACCCGGCCGACAAGACGTCCTGGGCGAGGGTCAGCAAGGCGATCAAGGACAAGATCGGTGGGGCCGTGCGGAAGAACGGTGACCCGGCGGGTGTGCTGGGCGAGATCCGGCGTGAGGCTGCCTCGGTGGACGGCGGCCGTTAGGTTGGAAGACGTGCCAGATGGGTTGCCAGATGGGTGGGAAGACGTGCCGGGCGCCCGGCCCGGGGGCGAACGCGACGGGGCGGGCCGGGGAGATTCCGGGCTCTCCGAGCGCGACCGGGCCGTCCTCGCCCTGGAGCGGCGGTCCTGGCCGGGGCCGGGTGCCAAGGAGCGGGCCGTGCGGGAGCGGCTCGGCATCACGCCGACCCGCTACTACCAGCTGCTCAACGCCCTGCTGGACGACCCGCGCGCCCTTGAGCACGACCCGGTCACGGTCAACCGGCTGCGGCGGTTGCGGGACGCCCGCCGCGAGCGCCGCTGACGCCGGCCCCCACCGGCGCGGCCGCGCGAGTAGGGTCGGGGCATGGGCAGCCATTCCCTTCCGGACCCCGTGACGTCCGCCGGCCGCGACGGCCTCGCCGCGCTGCTGGAGCGGCCCGAACGCGCGGTCGTAGCGCTGGACTTCGACGGCACGCTCGCCGAGATCGTGCCCGACCCCGAGCAGGCCCGGGCCCATCCGGCGGCGGTGCCGGCGCTCGCCCGGCTCGCCCCGCGGCTGGCCTCCGTCGCGGTGATCACCGGCCGCCCGGCCGGGGTCGCGGTGCGCCATGGCGGCTTCGCCGGGGTCGCGGGCCTGGAGCACCTGGTGGTGCTCGGCCACTACGGCGCCGAACGGTGGGACGCGGTGACCGGCACGGTACGGGCCCCCGCGCCGCATCCGGGCGTCGCGGGGGTGCAGGCGGAGCTGCCCGGCGTGCTCGACAAGTCGGGTGCCTGGCAGGGCACTTGGGTTGAGGACAAAGGGCGCGCCATTGCCGTGCACACCCGCCGGGCCGCCGATCCGCAGTCTGCCTTCCAGGCGCTGCTGGGGCCGCTGACCGAACTCGCCGAGCGGCATGGCCTGATCGTCGAACCCGGGCGGCTGGTGCTGGAGTTGCGTCCGCCGGGGGTGGACAAGGGGGTGGCCCTTGCCGAGTATGTGCGCGGGACCGGGGCCTCGTGCGTCCTGTACGCGGGGGATGATCTCGGCGATCTCGCGGCGTTCGCGGCGGTGGAGAAGCTGAGGACCGAGGGGTTGGCGGGGGTGCTGGTGTGCAGTGGGAGCGCTGAGGTCGCCGAGCTTGCCGCCCGGGCCGATGTGGTGGTGGACGGCCCGGGCGGGGTGGTGGATTTGCTGGGCGCCCTGGCCGACCGGCTGGGGTGAGGGGGTGGCTGATGGATCCCCGCGGCGTCCGCGGAGATCCATCAGCCACCCCCGGGGCCGCCCGGGCACCCGCACCGGCCCGCGGTCAGCTGCCGTCCGCGTCGGCGGTCTCCCGCTTCGCCGGTGCCTTGCCGTCGTCCTTCACGCCGACCGCGGCCAGCGCCGTCGTCCAGTCGTGCGCGATGGCCCGCTGGACCTTCGCCAGGTCCGCCTTTCCCGAGCAGATCGCGTTCTTCAGCTTGGTCTCGACCACGTCCTTGGGGTTGTTGGGCCCGGCGCCCTCCTTGTGGTCGGGGGACGGGGGCTCGACCCAGAGGTTGCGCGGGTCGTTGGGGTCGCCGCCGAGCTGGAGGCTGATGAGGTGGTCGTACTCGGCGTCCCGCATGGAGCCCTGGTAGCCGTATGACGCCGCGTTGGCGGTCTTCTCGCGGTTGGTGACGCTCACCGGCGGCCGGATGCCCTTGGTGTAGCCGCTGCGGCAGATCGTTTCCTTCAGGCTGGCCTGGGTGACCTTGGGGTTGGTCGCGCCCGGCGTGCACTTGGCGTCCGGGAGCGGCTGCTTGCTCGCCGTGTAGCGGTAGGTGCAGCTGCCCGCGGCGGGCTGTTTCTGCACGGTGTACGAGGACTGGGGGCCGGGCCCGGCCGGCACGGCCTGCCCGGCGGCGCCGTCGGACGAGGGCGCCGACGCGGCTGCCGAGGATGCAGCGGAGGGCGAGCCCTTGGCGTCGGACTTCTTGCCGGAGTCGGAGGAACAGCCGGTGGCGGTGGTGGCGACCAGGGCGGCCGAGGCCGCCGCAAGTACGACCCAGCGTGGGGCATTTGACATGACCCCATGTCTACCCTGACGCGCGGCGGTCCAGCACAGAGGGTGGAGCGTACCCGTGCATAACCGGCGGGCGCCGAGGGGCGCGCGCTCCGGCGGGCACTCTACCCGCGCTCCAGGGCCCGCAGTTGGTCCAGGAACCACCGGGCCGGTGGCAGCGCCGTCGCCGCCGCGGCCAGCCGCTTGGTGCGGTCCGCCCGCTCGGCGGGCTCCATCAGCAGCGCCTCGTGCAGTGCCCGGGCGGTGGCCTCCACATCGTACGGATTGACCAGCAGCGCCTCCTCGGCCAGCTCCGCCGCCGCCCCGGCCTCCCGGGAGAGCACCAGCGCACAGCCGTGGTCGGAGACCACCGGGACCTCCTTGGCGACCAGGTTCATGCCGTCCCGGATCGGGTTGACCAGGGCCACGTCGGCCAGCCGGTAGGCGGCCAGCGAGCGTGCGAAGTCGTCCTTGACATGCAGGTCGACCGGGAGCCAATCGGCCGTGCCGAAGGCCGAGTTGATCTCCCCCGCCACCCGCTCGACCAGGGCCGTGTAGTCGCGGTAGACCGCCAGGTCCTGCCGGGAGGGGTAGGCGAAGGCGATGTGCACCACCCGGCCGCGCCACCGCGGGTGGTCCTCCAGCAGCCGCCGGTAGGCATACAGCCCGCGCACGATGTTCTTGGACAGCTCGGTGCGGTCCACCCGCACGATCGTCCTGCGGCCCGGGCCGATCCGCTCCCGCAGCGCCGCCAGCCGCTCCGCCACGTCCGGCCGGTGCGCGCGCTCCCGCAGGAAGTCCGCGTCCGCGCCCAGACCGTGCACCCCGAGCCGGGTGCTGCGCCCCGCGAAGCGGATCGCCGCCGTCGCCTCGCCCTCGCGCACCGGTTCCGCGCCCAGCACCCGCACACAGCAGTCGGCGAACGCCTCGGCCCAGCGCCGGGTCAGGAACGCCGCCCGGTCCCCGCCCAGGATGCCGCGCAGCACCTGCTCGGCCACGTCGTCGGGCAGCAGGCGGTAGTAGTCCGGGGGTGCCCACGGGGTGTGCGAGAAGTGCCCGATCCGCAGATCCGGCCGCCGCTCGCGCAACAGCCCCGGAACCAGGGCCAGATGGTAGTCCTGCACCAGCACCACCGCGCCCGGTGCGGCCTCCTCGGCGAGCGCGTCCGCGAAGGCGGCGTTGTACGCCTCGTAGGCCGCCCACTGGGTCCGGAAGCCGGCGTCGAAGACGGGCTCCAACGGGGTCTGGTAGAGCAGGTGGTGAATGAACCACAGCACGGAGTTGGCGACGCCGTTGTAGGCCGCGGCGAAGGTCTCCGGCGCGATGTCCAGCATCCGCACCAGATGGCCGCCGGTGTCGGTGGTGTCCAGCCTGCCGCCCGCCCGCCGGGCCGCCCGGCGGTCGCCCTCGCCGAGCGCCGCGCACACCCACACCGCCCCGGAGTCCGGGCCGATGGCGCTGAGCCCGGACACCAGCCCGCCGCCGCCCCGGCCCGCCGTCAGGGTGCCGTCCTCGGCGAGCCGGTAGGAGACCGGCCCCCGGTTGGAGGCCACCACGATCGGGGCGGAGTGCATGTGCGCCTGCATGTGCTCAGCAACCATGACGCCAGCCTTGCCGCCGTGTCATCCGCTCAAACGTGCGCTTACGCCGCGCGATGCCGGGCGTACTCGGGTATCCCGGCCATCGGCGGCCGCTCCTCCGTGTCCACCGCATAGGTGCGCGGAACGAAGCCCTCCGCCGTCCGCTCGAACTGGGTCAGCACCGGGCGCACCAAGGGTCCGCGGGCCAGTCGCAGCTGTGCGGTGCGGTAGATCGCGGCGGCCATCCGGCCGAGTGCCCGGGCGTCCTGGTGGCGGTGCTTGCGTACGCCCACGTCCACCTGGGCCAGTGCGTCCAGGCCCACCGTGTGCAGGGCGTCCACCAGCAGCCCCAGCTCCACGCCGTACCCCACGGGGAACGGCAGCCGCTCCAGCAGCGAGCGGCGGGCCGCGTACTCACCACCCAGCGGCTGGACGAAACCGGCCAGCTGCGGCCAGTGCAGATTGAGCAGCGGACGGGCCACCAGCTCGGTCACCCGGCCGCCCTGGTCCACCGTCCTGCCGGAGGCGGGCGAATCAAACTCGGCGCCGGAGGCGGGCGAACCGGGCCCGGCGCCGAGCGGGCGGTCGTACATCGCCTTGACGAAGTCGACGTCGTCATCGGTCAGCAGCGGGCCGACGATCCCCGAGACGAAGGACGCCGAGAAGTCGCGCAGGTCGGCGTCGATGAAGCAGACGATGTCCCCGCTGGTCACCAGCAGCGACCGCCACAGCACCTCGCCCTTGCCGGGCAGCGCGGGCAGCCGCGGCAGGATGGCGTCGCGGGGCACCACCCGCGCCCCGGCGGCCGCGGCGGCCTCGGCCGTACGGTCGGTGGAGCCGGAGTCCAGCACCACCAGCTCGTCCACCAGGGGCACGGCCTCGGTCATCAGGGCGCGGCGGATCTCGGCCACGATCGCGCCGACCGTCGCCTCCTCGTTGAGCGCGGGCAGCACCACACTGACGGTGGTGCCGGTGTCCCGTTTGGCGGCGAGCAGCCGGCCGAGCGGACGGTCGGCTGCCGACCAGGACCGCCGGGACAGCCAGCGCTCCACCTCTTCCAGCACGTGAACGACTCCTCGTCTGTGATGCATCTCGCGTTACGGACGGCCCTCTCAAGCGCGCGGGCCTTCGGTTACAGTCTTGAACAACGCGGACCGCCGTCGTATGTCGGGGTCGCCGCGCGCATAAACGCCTGGGCCCCGCCCAGTGCCATACCGCTCATCCAGAGGGGCAGAGGGACACGGCCCGTTGAAGCCCCGGCAACCCTCCAGCCGGTTTAACTCGTCACAGACACGAGGCTCCCGGTGGGGAAGGTGCCAATTCCGTCTCGTGGCGAGGTGCGCCACGGGGAAGATGAGGAGAAAGGGCCTCGCCTCCATGGCTGTGCAAGCTGTTGAAAGCGTCATTTCTTTCGGTCCCGCCGTCGCGCTGTCCTGCCGCGAGTGCGGCGGGCGCGTCCCGCTCGGCCCCGTCTTCGCCTGCGCCGTCTGCTTCGGCCCGCTGGAGGTGGCGTATGAGCTGCCGGCCGGCGACCCGGAGGGGCTGCGCCGCCGGATCGAGTCCGGTCCGCCGAACATCTGGCGCTACGCCCCGCTGCTGCCCGTCCCCGAGGACGTTGCGGACAAGCCCAGCCTCAACCCCGGCTTCACCAAGCTGGTCAAGGCCGACAACCTGGCCCGTGAACTGGGCGTGACCGGTGGGCTGTACATCAAGGACGA
This sequence comes from Streptomyces xingningensis, assembly GCF_054957865.1. Classification (NCBI taxonomy): domain Bacteria; kingdom Bacillati; phylum Actinomycetota; class Actinomycetes; order Kitasatosporales; family Streptomycetaceae; genus Streptomyces; species Streptomyces xingningensis. Next base: position 4,564 of record NZ_JBDJPF010000068.1, on the reverse strand, counting down.
CTCCGGCAACCCCACGCACTCCTTCAAGGACCGGGTGGTCGCCATCGCCGTCGAGGCCGCCCGGGCCTTCGGCTTCACCACGCTCTCCTGCTCCTCGACGGGCAACCTGGCCGGCGCGGTCGGCGCGGCCGCGGCCCGCGCGGGGCTGCAGTCCTGTGTGTTCATCCCGCACGACCTGGAGACGGGCAAGGTGGTCATGGCCGCGGTCTACGGCGGCGACCTGGTCGGCATCGAGGGCACCTACGACGATGTGAACCGTTTCTGTTCCGAGCTCATCGGCGATCCGCTCGGCGAGGGCTGGGGGTTTGTCAACGTCAATCTCCGTCCGTACTACGGCGAGGGGTCGAAGACCCTGGCGTATGAGATCTGCGAGCAGCTCGGCTGGCGGCTGCCGGACCAGATCGTGATCCCCATCGCCTCGGGCTCACAACTGACGAAGATCGACAAGGGGTTGCGGGAACTCATCGCGCTGGGGCTGGTCGAGGACCGTCCGTACAAGATCTTCGGCGCCCAGGCGCTGGGCTGTTCGCCGGTTTCGCGGGCGTTCAAGGACGGCCATGACATCGTCCGCCCGGTCAAGCCGGACACCATCGCCAAGTCCCTCGCCATCGGCAACCCCGCGGACGGCCCGTATGTCCTGGACATCGCCCGGCGCACCGGCGGGGCGGTCGAGGATGTGACCGACGCCGAGGTGGTGGACGCCATCCGGCTGCTGGCCCGGACGGAGGGGATCTTCGCGGAGACGGCGGGCGGGGTGACGGTCGGAGTCACCCGCAAGCTGCTCGCGGACGGGCTCCTCGATCCCTCGCTGACCACGGTCGTGCTCAATACCGGGGACGGCCTCAAGACGCTGGACGCGGTCGCGGCGGGGCCCACGGCGACGATCCGGCCGACGCTGGACGCGTTCCGGGCCGCCGGGCTCTGACCCGGCGGGCAGCTCCGAAGGCCGCGGCCGGCCGACAGTCACCACCAACTCCCAACCAAAGGCGACCCCATGAGCGTGACAGTCCGCATTCCCACCATCCTCCGCACCTACACCTCCGGCCGGGCCGAGGTCACCGCCGAGGGGGCCACCCTCGGCGAGGTGATCAAGTCGCTGGAGAGCAACCACCCCGGCATCGCCGCCCGTGTCCTCGACGAGGCGGGCAGACTCCGCCGCTTTGTGAACGTCTATGTCGACGACGACGATGTGCGCTTCGAGAGCGGCCTGGGCACGGCGACCCCGGATGGCGCCGGTGTCTCCATCATCCCTGCGGTCGCGGGTGGTTGACGTTTCGTAAGTTCCCTGCAAAAACACCGGAATCGCCCCGGTCCGGAAGCGGACGGGGCGATTCCGGCTGTTGAGGCGCGCTACAGTTGGGCCGTTCCCCCTCCGGTGTCAGTGCCGAACGCATATGAGAACCCGTCAAGTTGCCAGGGAAAAGTGCGAGTGAATTGTCGGGTTGGTTGGGGTGTGCCCGGCCCGACGTGCCCTGAAATCACCCCAGTTCGCCGTTTGTTGCCGATTGGCCGCCCTCCGATTTCTCGTCCGTCTGACCTGTTGCGGACGGCATCCGTGCAGATACATTCAGCCGCGGTCGACGCGTTCCGGCGCACACCCCCTCCTGTCGGGGGGTGAGGTCTGACCCGGGTCCGCGAAGTGCGGTCCTGTGCAAGGGCCAGTAATAGGGGAGTTAGGCATGGCTCAGGGCACCGTCAAGTGGTTCAACGCGGAGAAGGGGTACGGCTTCATCGCGGTCGACGGTGGTGCGGATGTTTTCGTCCACTACAGCGCGATTCAGATGGACGGCTACCGCACCCTCGAGGAGGGGCAGCGGGTCGAGTTCGAGATCTCGCAGGGCCAGAAGGGGCCTCAGGCGGACATGGTGAAGGTGACCGCCTGACCGCGGCGCATCGACCAATCGGTCTTACGGCTCGGCTGAGGGGCCCGTACCTCGTGGGTACGGGCCCCTTACGCATCCCTGATCCCGCTTGCGCATCCCTGATCCCGCGCGGGCCCCGGCCGTCGCCCGGCCGCACCCCGCATCGGCGCCCCTGCGGAGTGGCCCTTGCACTCTCAGGGGCCGAGTGCTAATCATTGGGCTTAGCACTCTCCGGGTGAGAGTGACAGATTTGGACCGTCGGTGAGGTCCGCAGGCCGGGTGGGGCAAGGAACCACCAGGCCCGCAGGCCGTCCGTCGCGGGCGCCGGTGCGGTCCGGAGCAATCCACCCCAGTCCGGGAGGACCACTTCACATGGCCAAGATCATCGCGTTCGACGAGGAGGCACGGCGCGGTCTCGAGCGCGGGATGAACCAGCTCGCCGACGCCGTCAAGGTCACCCTCGGCCCCAAGGGCCGGAACGTCGTCCTCGAGAAGAAGTGGGGCGCCCCCACGATCACCAACGATGGTGTGTCCATCGCCAAGGAGATCGAGCTCGAGGACCCGTACGAGAAGATCGGCGCCGAGCTGGTCAAGGAGGTCGCGAAGAAGACGGACGACGTCGCCGGTGACGGCACGACGACCGCGACCGTCCTCGCCCAGGCCCTGGTCCGCGAGGGCCTGCGCAATGTCGCGGCCGGCGCCAACCCGATGGCCCTGAAGCGCGGTATCGAGAAGGCCGTCGAGGCCGTCTCCACCGCCCTGCTCGACCAGGCCAAGGATGTGGAGACCAAGGAGCAGATCGCCTCCACCGCCTCCATCTCCGCCGCCGACACCCAGATCGGCGAGCTCATCGCCGAGGCCATGGACAAGGTCGGCAAGGAAGGCGTCATCACCGTCGAGGAGTCGCAGACCTTCGGTCTCGAGCTGGAGCTCACCGAGGGCATGCGCTTCGACAAGGGCTACATCTCGGCCTACTTCGCCACCGACATGGAGCGTATGGAGGCGTCCCTGGACGACCCGTACATCCTGATCGTCAACTCCAAGGTCAGCGCGGTCAAGGACCTGCTGCCGCTCCTCGAGAAGGTCATGCAGTCCGGCAAGCCGCTGCTGATCATCGCCGAGGACGTCGAGGGCGAGGCCCTGTCGACCCTGGTCGTCAACAAGATCCGCGGCACCTTCAAGTCCGTCGCCGTCAAGGCCCCGGGCTTCGGCGACCGCCGCAAGGCCATGCTCGGCGACATCGCCATCCTCACCGGTGGCACGGTCATCTCCGAGGAGGTCGGCCTCAAGCTGGAGAACGCCGGTCTCGACCTGCTCGGCCGCGCCCGCAAGGTCGTCATCACCAAGGACGAGACGACCATCGTCGACGGTGCCGGTGAGAGCGACCAGGTCCAGGGCCGGGTCAACCAGATCCGCGCCGAGATCGAGAACAGCGACTCCGACTACGACCGCGAGAAGCTCCAGGAGCGCCTCGCGAAGCTGGCCGGCGGCGTGGCCGTCATCAAGGCCGGTGCCGCCACCGAGGTCGAGCTCAAGGAGCGCAAGCACCGCATCGAGGACGCGGTGCGCAACGCCAAGGCCGCCGTCGAGGAGGGCATCGTCGCCGGTGGTGGCGTGGCCCTGCTGCAGGCTTCCTCGGTCTTCGAGAAGCTGGACCTCGAGGGCGACGAGGCCACCGGTGCCAACGCCGTCAAGCTGGCCCTGGAGGCCCCGCTCAAGCAGATCGCCGTCAACGGTGGTCTCGAGGGCGGCGTCGTGGTGGAGAAGGTCCGCAACCTGGCCGTCGGCCACGGCCTCAACGCCGCGACCGGCGACTACGTCGACATGATCGCCGAGGGCATCATCGACCCGGCCAAGGTCACCCGCTCCGCGCTGCAGAACGCCGCCTCCATCGCGGCGCTCTTCCTCACCACCGAGGCCGTCATCGCCGACAAGCCGGAGAAGGCCGCCGCGGCCGCTCCGGGCGGCATGCCGGGCGGTGAGATGGACTTCTGAGCGAATCGCTTCGCTCGGCTGTCCAGCCGGTACGGACCGAGGGCGGCACCCCCATGGCGGGGGTGCCGCCCTCGGGCGTTTTGGGCCAGGCTTATGAACGGAGACCTGCGTAACCGTGTGCCTGGAGGCGCCCATGTCGCGTACTTTGAACGATCCGGCTGACGCGCTTGCCGAGGCGGTCGCCGCTGTCAAGCGGCGGGAGTTCATGGAGATGCTGGATGGGGGCGCCTTTGACGACCTCGGGGACTCGGAGGTGATGGCGGGCGCGTGGCGATGCGCCGAGCCTTGGCCATGCGTTGTGTAGCAGCTGTAGTGGTCGCTACCGTCGCCTTATGAAGCAGCTCAACCTTCGGATCGACGACGACTTGTACGCCGCCCTCGAGCGGCGGGCCGCCGGGGCTCATATGGCGCCGACTGACTATGCTCGCGCGCTGCTCATCGACGATGTCAATGAGCAGCGCAATCGCTTCCTTGCCTACGCTGCCCATTTCTCCGAGAAGTTCGCAGCGGATTTCGAAGATGAGTTCGGCCCATATCCGGCCAAGGCGGCAAAGAGCGAGGCCGAAGCCGCGTGATCCTTCACATCGACCGGGCCTGGCTCCTTGATGTTGCTGCCCACCACGTTCCATCGGATCCGGACATCACCGACTACGGCTTCTCTGAACTAACTGAATAGCTGGGCCAGTTGGCCGAGATAGATGGCACTT
>NZ_JBDJPF010000067.1:0-41393 GCF_054957865.1 Streptomyces xingningensis | reverse complement strand
CCGCAGCACGCTGCGCGTGCTGTCCTCAAACGCCGGACGGGCTGACTTCAGCCCGTCCGGCGTTTGAGGACAACGCGGCGAAGCCGCGTTGCGGGGCCCGGGGCGAGCCCCGGAGGAAACGGCGAAAGGGCGGGACCGGGGCACACCCCCGCCAACCCTCGCCATACTCGACGGGTGACCGAATACGACGCAGTGGTACTCGCCGGAGGCGCGGCTCGGCGGCTCGGCGGGGCGGACAAGCCCGCCCTGCGGATCGGCGGGCGCACCCTCCTCGACCGGGTGCTCGGCGCCTGCGCCGGCGCCCGCTCGGCCGTGGTCGTCGGCCCGCGCCGCCCGACCGTGCGCCCGGTCACCTGGGCCCGCGAAGAGCCGCCCGGCGGCGGCCCGCTGGCCGCCCTGGCGGCGGGGCTGCGGCACACCACCGCCGACGCGGTGCTCGTGCTCGCGGCCGACCTGCCCTTTGTGGACCCACCCACCCTGCGCGCGCTGCTCGCGGCCACCACCGGCGCCGAGGGCGCCCTGCTCACCGACCCCGACGGCCGCGACCAGCCGCTGGTGGCCGCCTACCGCACCGAACCGCTGCGCCGTGAACTCGGCCTGCTCGCCGCCGAACACGGCACCCTCGCCGGGCTCCCCCTGCGCCTGCTCACCGCCGAGCTGGAACTCGCCCGGCTGCACCACCCCGGGGCGTCCTTCGACTGCGACACCTGGGCCGACGTGGACACCGCCCGGGCCCGCATCAGGGACCATAAGGGGGTGCTGGATGAATGGATCGCCGCCGTCAAGGCGGAACTCGGCATCGAACTCGACGTCGACACGGCCGCCCTGCTCGACCTCGCCCGCGACGCGGCACATGGCGTCGCCCGCCCCGCCGCACCCCTGACGACCTTCCTGGTCGGCTATGCCGCCGCACTGCGCGGCGGCGGGCCGGAGGCCGTCACCGAGGCGGCCCGCCGGGCGGCCGGACTGGCCGCCCGGTGGACCGAGGAGACGGACGGGGGGTCACGGACATGAACGAGCCCGACGACGCCCTCGACCGCGCCACCGAGGAGGCCCTGGCCCTCCTCGCCGCCGACCACGCGCCGCCGCCGGAGGAGCTCTCCCGGCCGGGCAGCAGCAACGGCGGCGGCTACTTCCCGTTCGCGGACGACCCCTTCGCCGACCCCGCCCCGGGGAAGACCGCGGACCACCGCCCGCCGGGCCCCGCGGACGAGGGAGCGCGCGAGCCCACGACCGCCCGGCGCACCCGCTGCGGCTGGGCCGCCGCCCGGGACATCGCGGCCGGTGCGGCCGGGTTCCTGGGCGCCGAGCGCTGCGCCCTGGCGGACGCCCTCGGCCGTACCCTCGCCGACCCGCTGACCGCACTCACCGACCTGCCGTCCTTCGACACCTCGGCCATGGACGGCTGGGCGCTGGCCGGGCCCGGCCCCTGGCAGCTGCCCGCCGAGGAGGACGGCGTGTTCGCCGGGCACACCGCGCCCGGGCCGCTGGGCGACGGGCACGCGGTCCGCATCGCCACCGGCGCCCGGGTGCCGCCCGGGGCGACGGCCGTGCTGCGCAGCGAGCACGGCACGGTCACCGGGCGCGAGCTGCACGCCAACCGCCGGGTGACCCAGGGCCAGGACATCCGGCCCCGCGCCCAGGAATGCCGGATGGGCGATGAACTGCTGCCCGCCGGAAGCCCGGTGACCCCCGCCGTGCTCGGCCTGGCGGCCGCCGCCGGCTACGACGAGCTGCGGGTCACCGTGCGCCCCCGGGTCGAGCTGCTGGTGCTCGGCGACGAGCTGCTGCCCGCGGGCCTGCCGTGCGACGGGCGCATCCGCGATGCGCTCGGCCCGATGTTCGGGCCCTGGCTGCGCGCCCTCGGTGCCGAGGTGACCCTGCGCGGCTCGCTGTCCGACGACTCCGAGGTCCTGTACCAGGCGCTCGCCGCGTCCACCGCCGATCTGGTGATCACCACCGGCGGTACCGCCGCCGGCCCCCGCGACCACCTCCACCCCGCGCTGGAGCGGCTGGGCGCCGAGCTGCTGATCGACGGCGTCGCGGTGCGCCCCGGGCACCCGATGCTGCTCGCCCGGCTGGCCCCCGGCCGTCAGCTGGTGGGGCTCCCCGGCAATCCGCTGGCCGCCGTCGCGGGGCTGCTGACCCTCGCCGTGCCCGCGCTGTACGCGCTCTCGGGGCGCCCGGTGCCGTCCCTGGAGCGCACCGTGTTCGCCGGTCCGGTGCCGGGCCACCCCGCCGACACCCGGCTGGTCCCGGTGGTCCGCCATGCGGGCGCGGTGCGCCCGCTGCGCTTCCTCGGGCCCGCCATGCTGCGCGGGCTCGCCGCCGCCGACGCGCTCGCGGTGATCCCGCCGGGCGGCGGCGCGGGCCATGGCTCGCGGACCGTGCTCCTGGAACTGCCGTGGACGACCGGCGTCCCGGAGTGAGCATCCGTCAGGTCTCGGCGGGCAGCCCCTGCCTGATGCTGATCACCCGGTCGGCGAGCCGGAGGGTGGCGGCCTCCGGGTCGGTGTAGTGGAGCAGCCGGTGACCGCGTACCACCGCCACCACCAGGTCGTCGCAGTCGCGCGGTGAGCGACCCGCCTCCCCCTTGGTGACGGGGCGTTCGACCACGTCCAGGCCGGTGCCATAGGTGAGCAGGTCCTCCAGGACATTGCCGACGTGCGGGCTCATCATCGACATGCCGAGCATCCGCCCCGCCGAACTGGAGCTGGTGACCACGGTGTTGGCGCCGCTCTGCCGGAGCAGCGGAACGTTCTCGTCCTCCCGCACCGCGACCACGATCGTGGAGTGCTTGTTGAGCTGCCGTGCGGTGAGTGTGACCAGGGCGGCGGTGTCGTCCCGCTCGGTGGTGATCACCACCTGTGCGGCATTCTGCAGTTCGGCCCGGCGCAGCGTTTCGGAGCGGGTGGCATCCCCGAGGACGCCGACCAGTCCGTCGTTGTTGGCGGCGTCCACGGCCTTCTTCTGCGGGTCCACGACGACGATCTTCTCCTTGGGCCGTCCCTGGCCGAGCAGCGTCTCGACGGTGTGGCGGCCCTTGGTCCCGTACCCGATGACTACGGTGTGATCTCGCATCCGCGACCTCCAACGATGAATGCGCACCTGGTGGCGCGTCCGCTCGGTCAGGACTTCGAGAGTGGTACCGACCAAGATGATCAGGAAAAGCACGCGCAGCGGCGTGACGACGAAGATATTCGTCAGCCGGGCGCTGTCACTCATCGGCGTGATGTCGCCATAGCCGGTGGTGGACAGCGTGACGGTGGAGTAATACGCGGCGTCGAGCAGGCTGAGCGGGCCGCCCGCGTTGTCGTGGTAGCCCTCGCGGTCGAGATAGACGACCAGCGTGGTGACCGCCAGCACCAGCAGGGCCATGACGAGCCGCCGGGAAACCTGCCGCAAGGGGGCGGTGACACCCTGGGCCGGTATCACGATGGAACGCCCGGCCTCGAGGTCCTCGGCCTCTGCGGAATCCGGCCGGGTGCGGCGCCAGAGCGACCGGAACAGCGCGTTCAGTGAATTCGACACAGGCCCCATGATCCCTATTTGCGCCCGTCGGGGGTTGACGGAGGATGCGGCGAGTAGCCTCACCGCCATGCATGCCATCACCATCCCCACCCCCGGTGGACCCGATGCACTCGTCTGGGCCGAGGTGCCCGACCCCGTGCCCGGCGAGGGCGAGGTCCTGGTCGAGGTCGTGGCCGGCGCCGTCAACCGCGCCGATCTGCTGCAGCGACAGGGCTTCTACGAGCCGCCACCCGGCGCGTCCCCGTACCCGGGCCTGGAGTGTTCCGGGCGGATCGCCGCGCTCGGCCCCGGCGTGGGCGGCTGGACGGTCGGCGACGAGGTGTGCGCCCTGCTGGCGGGCGGCGGTTACGCGGAGCGGGTCTGTGTGCCGGCCGGTCAGCTGCTGCCCGTGCCGGACGGCGTGGACCTGGTCGCCGCCGCGGCGCTGCCCGAGGTCACGGCGACGGTCTGGTCGAACGTCTTTATGATCGCGCACCTGCGTCCCGGCGAGACGCTGCTGGTGCACGGCGGGGGCAGCGGCATCGGCACCATGGCCGTGCAGCTGGCCAAGGCGGTCGGCGCCCGGGTCGCCGTCACGGCGGGCGGCAAGGAGAAGCTGGAGCACTGCCGCGAACTGGGCGCGGACATCCTCATCGACTACCGCGAGCAGGACTTCGTCGAGGAGCTGCGCAAGGTGACCGGCGGCGCCGGGGCGGACGTCATCCTCGACATCATCGGCGCCAAGTACCTGCAACGGAATGTGGACGCCCTCGCGGTCAACGGCCGGCTGGCCATCATCGGCCTGCAGGGCGGCCGCAAGGCCGAGCTCGACCTGGGCAAGCTGCTCGCCAAGCGGGCGGCGGTGACGGCCACCGCGCTGCGCTCGCGGCCGCTTCCCGAGAAGGCGGCGATCGTGGCGGCCGTGCGCGAGCACGTCTGGCCGCTGGTGTCCGGCGGCCGGGTGCGCCCGGTGATCGACCGGACCCTGCCGATGCGGGAGGCGGCGGCCGCGCACCGGGTCGTGGAGGAGAGCGCGCACGTGGGGAAGGTGCTGCTCACCGTCTAGCGGTCCCGGGGGAGCGGGGCGCGGGAGTGCATGTGAGGCTGGCCGTGTGATCCGTGGAGTACGGACGGTGTTCCTGGCCGGGCTGGCGCTGGCGGCCCTGCTCACCGTGGTCTGCGTACCGGCCGCCGGGCTGCGGCCCCCGCCGGTGTCGCCGCCGCCCGGCTCCTCGGCCGAGGCCGAGGAGGGGCGGCTGGCCGGGACGGTCGCGGGTGAGGGGCGTACCCACCCCGGGCGCGGCGAGGAGCCGTCGGAGGAGGCCTCCCCGTCGCCCGCGCCGCCCGTCCGCCCGTCGCCCCGGCCACGCGTCCGCCGCGGCTCCGGGCTCCCGCCGCCCGGCGATGTCCGGGCGGACGGGGCGGAGCCGCCCGCGCCGCCGGCCCGGCCGCCCCTGCGGCCGCCGCCGGCCGCCGCCGTCCGGGCGGACGACGGCCGGGGTGGGCCTGCCCGGACGCCGGACCCGGTGCTGCGGGTGCTGCCGCTCGGCACCGGCATGGCCCTCACCGGCCTGGGCCTTGGCTTCTTCGCGCTGCGGCTGCGGCGACGCTAGGGAGTGTCCGATGGGGCACGCACCACCGCCGGGCTTGTTCGATCAGGCGGGTACGGGGGCATCACCAGGGGGAAATCACCTGTGCGAGAGAATGGCGGCATGGATATGCCGAGGAATGAACGGTCGCAGGAGAGCCCGCACCTCCTGGTCGTGGGCCCGGACGGCATGGCTATCGCCAACGCCGGTCCCGGCGATGGGGAGGGCGCCGAGGAATCGCGTGAGGTCCCGGTGACGGAGATGGTCGAACAGCCCGCCAAGGTCATGCGCATCGGCAGCATGATCAAGCAGCTGCTGGAGGAAGTGCGGGCGGCACCTCTGGACGAGGCGAGCCGGGTCCGGCTCAAGGAGATCCACCACAGCTCGGTCAAGGAGTTGGAGGACGGCCTGGCGCCGGAGCTGGTGGAGGAGCTGGAGCGGCTGTCGCTCCCCTTCACGGACGACACCATCCCGACCGAGGCCGAACTACGCATCGCCCAGGCCCAGTTGGTGGGCTGGCTCGAGGGCCTCTTCCATGGCATCCAGACCACCCTGTTCGCCCAGCAGATGGCCGCCCGGGCCCAGCTGGAGCAGATGCGGCGGGCCCTGCCGCCCGGCATGACGGGCGACGAGGACGAGGAGCGGCCGCCGCACGGGGGCGCGCGATCGGGGCCGTATCTGTAGTGCCGCCAAGTGGTCACGGCCGGAGGCCGGTTGCCGGGAGAGCCCGGTGACCGGCCTCCGGTCATGCCGGGCTAGGACGCCGGGTCGCCGGTGGAAACGGTCAGCGTCATCGAGGTCTTGGGGTCGAACGGGTCGCCCTTCAGGGGGTTCTGGGCCAGCACGGTGCCCTTACCCCAGGTGTTCTCATTCTGGTAGACCACGTTGTACTCCCAGCCGGCGTCCTGGAAGCACTTCTTCACCGAGTCGATATAGGCGTAGGCGAAGTCGGGGGCGCGCTTTTTGGTCTTGTCGTTGTAGGCGGCGTCCGCCTGGGTGCACACCTTGGTGTCCACGATCTTGGTCTTGTCGCCCTCGACATGCTTCCTGGCCTGGGAGTTGTCCGACGGGCCGGCCGAGGCTGTGGAGTGCACGGCCTTCGAGTTGTCGGCCTTGTCCGAAGAGGTGTCGGTCTTGAGCGAGATGGCGGCGATCACGCCGATGACGGCGATGATCGCGACCGCCGCCGAGCCGATGAGCAGCGGCTTGTTGCTCCTGCCGCCCCGGTCCGACGGCCGTGCCGGGGTGGGCGGTTGGGGCGCCTGGTAGGGGGAGGGGGTGCCATAGCCGAGGGGCGGGGTGGCGGAGCCCTGGTAGGGCGGGGTGGACTGGGCGTAGCCGCTGCTGTACGGGCCGGGCTGGTACGGGGTCTGGAGGTGCTGTGGGCCCGGCTGGGGGATCGCCTGCTGGTCCACCGGGGGGAAGACCGCCGAGGAGACCCCGGCGCCGCTGCTCGGCGGCGGGGCGGTGGCGGTGATCACCGGGGAGCTCGCCGTGTGCGCGGCGCTCACCACCCGGGCACATTCGTCGCGCATGGCGGTGGCGCTCGGGAAGCGCTCGTTCGGGTTCTTCTTCAGCGCGCGGGCGACCAGGGCGTCGACGGCCGGCGGGATCGAGCGGTTGATGCTGGAGGGCGCGGCCGGCTCCTCCTGGACATGTGCGTACGCGATGGCCAGCGGTGAGTCCGCGTCGAAGGGCAGCCGCCCGGTCAGCAGCTCAAAGAGCATGATGCCCACCGAGTAGAGGTCCGAGCGGGCATCCACGCCGCGCCCCAGGGCCTGTTCCGGGGACAGGTACTGCGGGGTGCCGACCACCATGCCGGTCTGGGTCATCGAGGTGACGCCGGACTGCATGGCGCGGGCGATGCCGAAGTCCATGACCTTGACCACGTCACGCTTGGTCATCATCACATTGCCGGGCTTGATGTCCCGGTGGACCAGGCCCATCTCATGGCTGACCTCGAGCGCCGCCAGCACATCCGCTGTGATCTTGAGTGCTCTGGCGGTGGGCATCGCGCCATACCGCTCGATGTCCGCGTCCAGCACCGAGCGCAGCGGCTTGCCCTCGATGTACTCCATGACGATGTACGGCATGGACGCGGTGGAGCCGCTGCCGGGTGCCGCGTCCTCGCCGGTGTCGAAGACGGACACGATGTTGGTGTGCGTGAGTTTGGCCACGGACTGGGCCTCGCGCCGGAACCGCTCGCGGAAGGACGATTCCCTGCCGAGTTCGGTGTGCAGCAGCTTGACCGCCACGTCGCGGTCGAGGACCGTGTCATGGGCCAGGTGTACGGACGCCATGCCGCCTTCGCCGAGCAGGTCGCGCAACTGGTAGCGTCCGCCGCCGACGGACCGTCCTGCTGCGTACCGGCCCTGTGCGCCGTGCTGGCTCATGGTCCTGCTTCCCCCTTGGCGCGCTGTGTTGATCGGTTCATCGTGTGTCTCGGCCAAGTTTGCCGTAGGCCGGGGGCACGTCAAGCGGCGTGCTCGTTCCGTGATCGGATCCGCGGCAAGGCGTCACCGGATTTGCCTTGCCCGGGGCGTCGAAGGTTTGATAGCCGGTCCATCCCGGACCGGCGCGCGGCGCGGAGCCTGTAGCGTGCCTTGGTGGAAGACCGTATTGCCCGGGCATTGATCCGGGCATTGCCCCATGCAATGCCCCCATGTGAGCGGCCAGACACGACGGCGAGGACTGATGGCACAGACGCAGAGCGGCCAGGGTCCGTCAGACCCTGACGCCAACGGGGGCGGAATGCCCGATGTGCCGGAAATGTGGGGTAATGGCGGGCTGGTTGACAACGGCCGCTACCGGCTGACCCACCGGCTCGGCCGCGGCGGCATGGCCGAGGTCTTCGCCGCCGAGGACGTCCGTCTCGGCCGCACGGTCGCGGTGAAGCTGCTGCGCGCCGACCTCGCCGAGGACCCGGTCTCCAAGGCCCGCTTCACCCGCGAGGCACAGTCCGTGGCCGGGCTGAACCACCATGCCGTGGTGGCCGTCTACGACTCCGGCGAGGACATCGTCGGCCGCAGCACCGTGCCGTACATCGTCATGGAACTGGTTGAAGGCCGCACCATCCGGGAGCTGTTGCTCAACGCCGAGGCCCCGCCGCCCGAGCAGGCGCTGATCATCGTCTCCGGGGTGCTGGAGGCGCTGGCCTACAGCCACCAGCACGGCATCGTGCACCGCGACATCAAGCCCGCCAACGTGATCATCACCAACACGGGCGCGGTCAAGGTCATGGACTTCGGCATCGCCCGGGCCCTGCACGGCGCCGCGTCCACCATGACCCAGACCGGCATGGTCATGGGCACCCCGCAATACCTCTCCCCCGAGCAGGCCCTCGGCAAGACCGTCGACGCCCGCTCCGACCTCTATGCCACCGGCTGTCTGCTCTACGAACTGCTGGCGCTGCGCCCGCCGTTCACCGGCGAGACCCCGCTTTCGGTCGTGTACCAGCATGTTCAGGACAATCCCGTGCCGCCGTCCCAGGTGCTGAGCACGGTGCCGCCGGAGCTCGACGGGCTGGTGATGCGCTCGCTGGCCAAGGACCCGGACGACCGCTTCCAGAGCGCCGAGGAGATGCGCGGGCTGGTCCAGTACGGGCTGCAGATGCTGCACGAGGCAGGCGGCCACACCGGCGCCTGGAGCACCGGGCCGGTCGAGGCGGCCACCGCCGCCACCCAGCTGCTGGGCGGCGCGGGCATGGCGGCCACCACGGCCCTGCCGCAGCACGGTGACACCTCCCCGCAGCGGATCCTGCCGCCCGGCATCGGTGGCACCGGTGACGACGACGGCTACGGCCATGGCGGCCGGGGCCGCGGCGGTGGTGGCGGCAAGGGCAAGCTGTGGCTGATCGCCGCGCTGGCGGTGATCGCGGTGGCGGTGGGCGTGGCCATAATGCTGTCGCAGGACAAGGGCAGCGGCACCGAGGAAAAGTCCCCCAAGGACAAGACCACCAACGCCCCGTCCGTCAGCTCCAGCCCCAGCACGAGCGAGACACCCGACAAGCCCCGGCGCTCCCGCCCCCCCGAGCACGACAAGACCAGCGACACCTCCGGCGACGAGAACACCCGGGATCCGCAGACCGACGAGCCGACCAGCCAGCCGACCCGGCATCCCTCGCGGCCGCCGACCACCAACCCCACGCCGCCCGAGCCGACGGGTCAGCCGACCAACCCGCAGCCCACCGACAAGCCGACCGACAACAAGCCCAACCCGCCCGGCCCGAGCAGCGGCAGCAGCCATGGCAGCGAGGTCAACCCGGGCACCGGCTGAGCGACCGGCCCCGAGGGTCAGTCGGTGAACGCGTCGCGCACCGCCTCGTAGGCGCGCGTCCACCACACCGACAGTGCCGCCGACGCCGGGAAACCGGGGTCGGCGCGGTGGTCGCCGAGCTGGTAGCGCCAGCGCAGCATCCAGAAGTCGTTGAGCCGCTCCCACCACACCCGGTGCACGGCGGCGGCCAGTTCGGCCGCTCCGGCGCCGGTCGCCCGGCGGTAGGCCCGGGCGTACGGGCGTATCTTCGCGAGGTCCAGGGTGCCGTCGGGGCGCAGGAAGAAGATCACCGCGGCCCGTACCGCCTCCTCCGCGCGCGGCTGGACGCCCAGCCGGTCCCAGTCGATGATCGCGGCGGGTTCCGCGCCCCGGTAGAGCAGGTTGAGCGGGTGGAAGTCGCCGTGCACCCAGCCGTGGGCGGGGGTGGCCGCCGCGGTGGGGCGGCGGTGCGCATGCCGTTCCAGCAGCGCGCGGCGTTCGACGAGGCGGTGTTCGGCCAGCTCGTCGAAGGCGTCCCGGGGATGGCCCCGGTTGCCCCGGCGGACCAGTGCCAGCAGTGCCTCGATAAGGGCGTAGGTGTCCTCGGGGTCGGCCGCCACGGCGTCCTGCGGATGCGCGGTGCCCGCCTCCTCCGGGCCCGTCATGACCTCCTCCAGGCTGATGTGCACCTTGCCGAGCAGGGCGCCCAGCCGGCGCGACTGGGCGGCCGTCAGTTCGCCGCCGTCCCGGTGGCGGCCCTCGATCCAGGGGTGCAGGGCGTAGCAGCGGCCGCCCAGGACGGCGACGGTCGAGCCGTCGGTGCCGGCCACCGGCGGGGCGACGGGCAGGCCCAGGGCGCTCAGCCGGAGCGTCACGGCGTGCTGGCGGGCGATGGCGGCCTGGTCGCCGTCGAGGTGGTGCTTGAGGAAGAACCGGCCGCGGGTGGTGGACAGCCGGTAGCCGCGGTTGAGCAGGCCCTCGGTCAGCGGCTCGCAGCTGACCGGCTCACCGGCCTGCCGGTAGCGGCGCAGCAGGGTGCGCAGGGTGCCGCCGTCGGGGGGTGGGACAGGGTGGACATCTGAGCGCGGCACGTCCCAAATGTTAGTTCACGAAGAGTGTGCGGCTCGTCGTGCGGGTACGCCTTCAAGGTGGTGCAGGGTGATGAACTGCGGTTCTATGCACAGGTATTCGGGGAGGAAGGGTGCGTTGTCCGCGGTGCGGGGGGCCGGGCCGAAGGCCGCGAGTTCGGCCGGGCCGGGGGTGAAGAGGCGGGCGGTGCCCACGAGTTGGGTGGTCCAGACGTCCTCGTCGCCGTCCTCGCGGCCGCCGAAGTTGTCGGCCTCATAGGCGATGACGCTCCCGTCGCAGGCCTGTGCGTAGGGGTAGGCGCCGTGCAGCCGCACCAGGACCTTGCCGTCCATGACGATATGGCGGGTGGGAATGACGAAGGGAAGCGCGTGCAGGCTCAGGGAGAGCCGGCCGTAGGGCTGGCCGCCGAGGAGTTCGAACGCCCGGTATTCGTCGGAAGGCATGGGCCCTACTGTGCCCTGTCACCCTCCGGACACGTAGAGGCACCCGCCCCTTGGGGCCGGGACGTTGGTCCCTAATCGCTCCCTGATCGGCCCCCGGCCGCTCAGCGCTTCTCGGCCTGCAGGCGGGCGACATAGGCCGCGGCCTGGGAGCGGCGCTCCATGCCCAGCTTGGAGAGCAGGCTGGAGACATAGTTTTTGATCGTCTTCTCGGCGAGGTGCAGCCGCTCGCCGATGGCGCGGTTGGTCAGCCCCTCGCCGATCAGATCCAGGATGCGGCGCTCCTGCTCGGTCAGGGAGGCCAGCCGGTCGTCGCCCCGGGGGCTCTTCCCGTCCCGCAGCCGCTCCAGCACCCGGGCGGTCGCGACCGGGTCGAGCAGGGATTTCCCGGCGGCCACATCGCGCACTGCGGAAAGCAGCTCATTCCCGCGAATCGCCTTCAGCACATAGCCGGACGCCCCCGCCATGATCGCGTCGAACAGGGCCTCGTCATCCGCGTACGAGGTGAGCATCAGGCATTTGATGCCGTCGTCGTGCGAGCGGATCTCACGGCATACTTCAACGCCACTGCCATCCGGAAGGCGAACGTCCAGAACGGCGACATCGGGCCGGGTCGCGAGAATGCGCACCACCGCGTCCGCGGCGGTACCGGCCTCGCCGACCACCTCGACGTCCTCCTCGACGGAGAGCAACTCATGGACGCCACGCCGTACGACTTCATGGTCGTCAAGCAGAAATACCGTGATTTTTCCTTGTTCGCGCACAGTGCCAGTCTCACACATCAAGTCTTCCCCTGCTCTTGCCCTCCGGGATAACGTGCGGTCGTTCCGGAAGCGGCCCGCAAGGCTGTGACCAGTGGATTGGCCGCCCTTTCTCGATTTACTTGGAAATCCAAGCAAAATCGCAGGTCAGATGGGGTTTCGCAGGAATGCCAAGTACTGGGTAACGTGCTTATTGCAGGCCATTCGCCGGGGCGCCTGTCACGCCCGGTTCTGGCCTCGGCACACCCACCCCGTGTGCCGTCGGGAAGCGGGCGAGCATCCCCCTGCCCCACGGCGGGGGGACCCCATTCGGCCACCGGTGACCCCGGGAGCCGGACAGACGGAGGAGCACACGTGACCGTGGACAGCACCACCGCGCGCAAGCCGCGCGGCGGCAAACGCGCCGGCGCCAGGAAGCCGGCCGGCGGGTCGGACCAGCCGGAGCTCGTACAGCTGCTGACGCCCGAGGGCGAGCGGGTCGAGCACCCTGACTACGCCATCGACGTGACGTCCGAGGAACTGCGCGGCCTGTACCGGGACATGGTGCTGACCCGCCGCTTCGACGGCGAGGCCACCACCCTGCAGCGCCAGGGCGAACTGGGCCTGTGGGCCTCGCTGCTGGGCCAGGAGGCCGCCCAGATCGGTTCCGGCCGGGCCACCCGCCCCGACGACTACGTCTTCCCGACCTACCGCGAACACGGCGTCGCCTGGTGCCGCGGGGTCGACCCGACCAACCTCCTCGGCATGTTCCGCGGCGTCAACAACGGCGGCTGGGATCCCAACGAGAACAACTTCCACCTCTACACGATCGTCATCGGCTCCCAGGCACTGCACGCCACCGGCTACGCCATGGGCATCACCAAGGACGGCGCCGACTCCGCGGTCGTCGCCTACTTCGGCGACGGCGCCTCCAGCCAGGGCGATGTGGCCGAGGCGTTCACCTTCGCCGCCGTCTACAACGCCCCCGTCGTCTTCTTCTGCCAGAACAACCAGTGGGCCATCTCCGAGCCCACCGAGAAGCAGACCCGCGTCCCGCTCTACCAGCGCGCCCAGGGCTACGGCTTCCCCGGCGTGCGGGTCGACGGCAACGACGTCCTCGCCTGCCTCGCCGTCACCAAGTCCGCGCTGGAGCGCGCCCGTACGGGTGCCGGACCCACCCTGGTCGAGGCGTTCACCTACCGCATGGGCGCCCACACCACCTCCGACGACCCCACCCGCTACCGGCGGGACGAGGAGCGCGAGCTGTGGGAGGCCAAGGACCCGATCCTGCGGCTGCGCCGCCTGCTGGACCGCGAGGGCCACGCCGACCAGGCGTTCTTCACCGCCCTGGAGAGCGAGAGCGACGCCCTCGCCAAGCGGGTGCGGGACACCGTGCGCACCATGCCCGACCCCGACCACATGGCGCTCTTTGAGCACATCTACGCCGACGGCCACGCCCTGGTCGACGAGGAACGCGCACAATTCGCCGCCTACCAGGCGTCATTCGCCGGAGCGGGCCCCGAGGAGAGCCACTGATGACCACCGAGAAGCTCTCGATCTCCAAGGCGATCAACGCCTCCCTGCGCACCGCGCTGGAGACCGACCCCAAGGTCCTGGTCATGGGCGAGGACGTCGGCAAGCTCGGCGGCGTCTTCCGGGTCACCGACGGACTGCAGAAGGACTTCGGCGAGGACCGGGTCATCGACACCCCGCTCGCCGAGTCCGGCATCGTCGGCACCGCCATCGGCCTGGCGCTGCGCGGCTACCGGCCGGTGGTGGAGATCCAGTTCGACGGGTTTGTCTTCCCCGCGTACGACCAGATCGTCACCCAGCTCGCCAAGATGCACGCCCGCGCGCTCGGCAAGATCAAGATGCCGGTCGTCATCCGCATCCCCTATGGCGGCGCGATCGGCGCCGTGGAGCACCACAGCGAATCGCCGGAGGCGCTGTTCGCGCATGTGGCGGGCCTGAAGGTCATCTCGCCATCCAACTCCTCCGACGCGTACTGGATGCTCCAGCAGGCCATCCAGAGCGATGACCCGGTCATCTACTTCGAGCCCAAGCGCCGCTACCACGACCGCTCCGAGGTCGACTTCGACGCCATCCCGGGCCCGCTGCACACCGCCCGTACGGTCCGCGAGGGCACCGACCTGACGCTGGCCGCCTATGGCCCGATGGTCAAGACCTGTCTCGAGGCGGCCGGCGCCGCCGCCGAGGAGGGCAAGTCGCTGGAGGTCCTGGACCTGCGCTCGATCTCGCCCGTCGACTTCGACGCCATCCAGGCGTCCGTGCGGAAGACCGGCCGGCTGGTCGTCGTCCACGAGGCGCCCGTCTTCTTCGGCTCGGGCGCCGAGATCGCCGCGCGGATCACCGAGCGCTGCTTCTACCACCTGGAGGCCCCCGTCCTACGGGTCGGCGGCTACCACGCTCCCTATCCGCCGTCGCGGCTGGAGGACGAGTACCTTCCGGGACTGGACCGGGTACTCGACGCCGTAGACCGCGCGCTGGCGTACTGAGGGCTGAGGAGAGTCATGACGATGACCGCCAAGACGACGAGCAGTGCCGAGCGCTTCCGCGAGTTCAAGATGCCCGACGTGGGCGAGGGGCTCACCGAGGCCGAGATCCTCAAGTGGTACGTGGCCGTGGGGGACACCGTCTCCGACGGACAGGTGGTCTGCGAGGTGGAGACCGCCAAGGCGGCCGTGGAACTGCCCATCCCCTTCGACGGCGTGGTGCACGAGCTGCGCTTCGACGAGGGCACCACGGTGGATGTCGGCACCCCGATCATCTCCGTGGACACCATGCCCGCCGCCGGACCGGCCGGGCCCGCCCCCGCCGAGCCCACCGCGCCCGCCGATCCCTCAGACAGCCACCGCCCGCCGGAAGGGCAGGGCCGCCAGGCCGTGCTGGTCGGCTACGGCGCCGCGCCCTCCTCGACCAAGCGCAGGCCGCGCAAGCCCCAGCCGGGCACGACCGGGCAGGGCGCCCCGGCCTCGGCGGGCACCGAGGGCACCGTCACCCCCGCGCAGGCGAGCAGGGCGGCCGCCGCCGCGATCCAGGCCGAGCTCAACGGGCACGCCGCCCCGGCCGTGCCGGGCACCGCACCCGCCGGAGTCGGCACCGGCGCGGCCGGTGCCGCCCCCGAGGGCCACCACGCCATAGGCGCCCCGGCCCCGGCGGCGAGCCGGCCGCTCGCCAAGCCCCCGGTGCGCAAGCTCGCCAAGGACCTCGGCATCGACCTGACCACGGTCGTACCGACCGGGCCCGAAGGGGTCGTGACCCGCGAGGACGTACACGCCGCCGCACAGCAGGCCGTCGCGGCCATCGCACCCGCCGAGCCGGTGGCCCCCATTGCCCCGGCCGCCGCACCCCGCGAGACCCGGATTCCGGTCAAGGGCGTCCGCAAGGCCACCGCCCAGGCCATGGTGGCGAGCGCCTTCACCGCGCCGCATGTCACGGAGTTCATCACCGTCGACGTCACGCGCACCATGAAGCTCGTCCAGCAGCTCAAGGCCGACCCCGACATGGCCGGGCTGCGCATCAACCCGCTGCTGATCGTCGCCAAGGCGCTGCTCCTGGCGATCAAGCGGAACCCGGACGTCAACGCGGCCTGGGACGAGGCGAATCAGGAGATCGTCCGCAAGGACTACATCAACCTGGGCATCGCCGCCGCCACTCCGCGCGGCCTGATCGTCCCCAACATCAAGGACGCCGGGACCAAGACCCTGCCCGAACTGTCCACCGCCCTGGCCGAGCTGATCGCCACCGCGCGGGAGGGCAGGACCGCGCCCGCCGACATGCAGGGCGGCACGGTCACCATCACCAACGTCGGCGTCTTCGGCGTCGACACCGGCACGCCCATCCTCAACCCCGGCGAGTCCGCGATCCTGGCGTTCGGCGCGATCAAGCTCCAGCCCTGGGTCCACCGGGGGAAGATCAAGCCCCGCCAGGTCACCACCCTGGCGCTGTCCTTCGACCACCGGCTTGTCGACGGCGAACTGGGCTCCCGGGTGCTGGCCGACACCGCGGCCGTGCTGGAGCACCCCAAGCGCCTGATGACCTGGGGCTGAGCCCCGGCGGAAAGCCCCGCGTAACAGGAAAAAGGGCCCGGACACGCTCACTCCTCACCCCCCTCCAGTGAGGAGAAAGCGAGATCCGGGCCCCAGGGCGCGGAGCGGCCTAGGGACACCACCCTGGCAGGGGGCGGAATGGCCCATGCTGGGCAATTTACTTAAGATTGACCGACACTTGCAGTGTCGGTCTTGGGAGGACGTCCGGTGTACGACGGCGAATCCATCAGCCGCCTGCTGCGCGCCTGGCGTGCCCGGGTGGACGCCCGCGACCTCCCCGAGCTGCGCGGCGTCTACCCGCGTCCCGGCCGGCGGCTCTCCCAGGCCCAGGTCGCCCGGATGACCGGCGTCAGCGAGGGCTGGTACCGCACCCTGGAGGCCGGGCGCCGCCACGACTTCTCGGAGAGCTTTCTGCAGCGGGTCGCCGAGGCGCTGCGGCTGAGCGACGCCGAGACGCTCACGCTCTTCCTCGCCGTCTGCGGCCGCCGCCCGCCCGCCCAGCTCGCCCGGGAACGCGAGGAACTGCCGCAGGGCGTCAAGGACCTGCTCCAGCAGCAGGCGAGCTACCCCTCCTACCTCTCCGACACCGCCTGGAACGTGGTTGCCGCCAACGCGCTGATGGGCGAGTGGTTCCCCTGGGTGCTGCGCCCCGGGGCCAACCTGATGCGCTGGGCCCTGCTGCACCCCGAGGCCCGCGAGCAGATGCTCGACTGGGAAGACGCCTGCGCCCGTACGTATCTGGCCATGCTCCGGGTAGCCGCCAACAGCAATCCCGGCGACCCCGAACTACGCACCCTGGTCCGCGACATCCTGGACGCGGACGTGGACTGCCGCCGCATCTGGTCGGAGGAGCATGACGTCGTCGAGCACCGGGACGGCGACGTCTACCGGCTCCGCCTGCCGTATCACGGCAACCGGGAGATCCGGGTGGTGAGCCACGTACTGCTGCCCATACAGCGTCCGGATCTGCGCTTTGTCTTCATCACCCCATTGACCGACCAGGCGGCTGCGTAACGGTACGTACCAGCCGCTGTCCGGATCGCGGACATGGGCTGATCAGGCATCTGTCTTGTATCTATGCTGTGCGCATGCCTTCCGCTCCCACCGTCCAGGACAGACAGCCGCCCGCCGCCGACCGCGTCTACGCGCATGTGAAGGACGCCGTCCTGCACCGGCGTTACGAGGGCGGCACCCTGCTGACCGAGGGCGGCCTGGCCGAGGCCGTAGGGGTGTCCCGGACTCCCGTCCGGGAGGCGCTGCTCAGGCTGGAGGGCGAGGGCCTGCTCAAGCTCTACCCCAAGAAGGGGGCGCTCGTGCTTGCCGTATCCGCACAGGAGATCGCGGATGTGGTGGAGACCCGGCTGCTGGTGGAGAAGCACGCGGCGGCCAAGGCCGTGCCCGCGCCGCCCCGGCTCATCGCCCGGCTGGAGGAGCTCGTCGACGACATGCGGCAGCAGGCCGAGTCGGGTGACCTCGCCGCCGTCTCGGTCAGCGACCGGGCCTTCCACGCGGAGATCGTGCGCAGCGCGGGCAACCAGATCCTGTCCCGCCTCTACGACCAGCTCCGCGACCGGCAGTTGCGGATGGGCGTGGCGGTCATGCACGCCCACCCCGACCGGATCGCCAAGAACATCGCCGAGCACACCGAGATCCTCGACGCACTGCGCGCCGGGGACGCCACGGCCGCGACCGAGATCGTCGACCGGCAC
Source organism: Streptomyces xingningensis (assembly GCF_054957865.1). NCBI lineage: Bacteria > Bacillati > Actinomycetota > Actinomycetes > Kitasatosporales > Streptomycetaceae > Streptomyces > Streptomyces xingningensis. Next base: position 23,992 of record NZ_JBDJPF010000067.1, on the reverse strand, counting down.
GTCAGCTGGGTGCGCAACCTCGCCCGGGGAGAGGCCCGATGAGCGAACGCGGTGAGCTCATCATCGAAGGGTGCGTGCCGCGCTCGTGCGGGTCCGAGCGAAGCGAGGGGCAAGCATGAGCGAACGCAGTGAGCTCATCATTGAAAGGTGCGTGCCGCGCTCGTGCGGGCCCGAGCGAAGCGAGGGACAAGCATGAGCGTGAGCCCGATATCCCTGCCCGGTGACCCTCCGGGCGGCCGGCGGGCGGTGGCCGTCTGGGGGATCGGCGTCGGCGTCTACTTCGTCGCCATCATCTTCCGCACCAGCTTGGGCGTGGCCGGGATCGATGCCGCGCAGCGGTTCCACATCAACGCCTCCGCCCTGTCCACGTTCTCCATCCTCCAACTGCTGGTCTACGCGGGCATGCAGATACCCGTCGGCCTGATGGTCGACCGGATGGGCACCAAGAAGGTGCTGGCCCTGGGCGTGGTGCTGTTCACCGCCGGGCAGTTCGGGTTTGCGCTCTCCCACTCCTACGGCATGGCACTGGCCTCCCGGGCGCTGCTCGGCTGTGGTGACGCCATGACCTTCATCAGCGTGCTGCGGCTCGGCTCGCGCTGGTTCCCGGTGCGCCACGGGCCGATGATCGCCCAGGTCGCCGCGCTGTTCGGGATGGCGGGCAACCTGGTCTCCACGCTCGTGCTGGCCCAACTCCTGCACAGCCAGGGCTGGGCGGCGACCTTCGGGGGCAGCGCGATGGCGGGCGTGGTGGTCCTGGTCCTGCTGCTGGCCTTCCTCAAGGACCATCCCGAGGGCTGCGAACCGACGCCCGGTCCCCACCCCGGCAGCGGCTATGTGCGCCGCCAGATCACCCTCGCCTGGCAGGAGCCGGGCACCCGGCTGGGGATGTGGGTGCACTTCACCACCCAATTCCCAGCCATGGTGTTCCTGTTGCTGTGGGGCATGCCGTTCCTGGTGGAGGCCGAGGGGCTGTCCCGGGAGGGCGCGGGCGAGCTGCTGACCCTGGTCGTCCTGGTGAACATGGCCATTGGCCTGGTCTATGGCCAGATCATCGCCCGGCACCATGACGCCCGGCTGCCGCTGGTGCTCGGCACCGTCACGGCGACCGCCCTGCTGTGGGCGGCGGCCGTCTGCTGGCCCGGGCCGCACGCACCGATGTGGCTGCTGATCGTGCTGTGCGTGGTGCTCGGCGCCTGCGGCCCCGCCTCGATGATCGGCTTCGACTTCGCCCGGCCCGCCAACCCGCCGGAGCGGCAGGGCACGGCGTCCGGCATCGTCAACATGGGCGGCTTCACCGCCTCCATCACCACCCTGCTCGCCGTCGGCATCGCGCTGGACGCCACCGGCGGCGACTACCGGGCCGCGTTCTCCGCGGTCTTCGTCCTCCAGGGGCTGGGCCTGTCCCAGATCCTGCGGCTCCGCAAGCGGGCCCAACGGCGCGAGCAGGAACGGGTGGTGGCGTCCCGGGTGGAGACGGTGCACGTCCCCATACAGGATCTCAAGGCCTGACCTCAAGGCCCGACGTCAAGGCCCGACGTCGAGGCCGGGCGCCAAGACCCGACATCCCTCAGGGCGTGATCGCGAACTCACGGAGGATCGCTTCCGCAAGCTCCGCCTCGCCCTCCGCCTTGATCCGGTCCGCGACCGCCTCCGGCCGCACCCGGCCGCAGGCCAGTCGGACATAGGTCTCCCAGTCCAGCCCGAAGGTCACCGCCGGGCCCAGCGAGACGGTGCTGCCGATGCTGCCCCGGCCCCGCTCGTCCACCCGCACGGTCCGCAGGAACTCCAACGGGCCGTGCACATCGAAGACCACCGCCGCACCGGGCGGCGCGCCCGCGTCCTTGGCCACCACCTTGGGCAGCGCGGCCAGCAGGAAGTCCCGGGTGATCACCGCGCCCGGCGAGTCCAGGTTGCCGGGCGCACCCAGCGCCCGGCGCAGATCCTGCTCGTGCACCCATACGTCGAAGGCCCTTATGGTCAACGCCCGTTCGAGGGTCTGCTCGGTGCCGCTGCCCAGCGGCCAGCGCACCGGGGACTGCGGCGACCGCGTCTCATTGCGCAGTTGCCGCGAGCGCCGGATGATCGTGTACTCCAGCTCCGAGGTCATCTCCAACGCGGTGTGACAGCGCCGCACATCGACCTGCACCTCGATATAGCGCGTGAACTCGTCGATCACATGGTAGAGATCACGCGGCAGGGTGTGGATCGGCCGTGGTTCACCCAGCATTTCGTTCTCCACCCCGATCACATGCGAGACCACATCGCGCACCGACCACCCGGGGCACTCGGTGCGCCGGTTCCAGTCGCCTTCGGCGAGGGGTTTCACCAAATCATTGATCGCTTCGATGGAATGGGTCCAGGCGTCGATGGCGGGCTGAAGGCTTGGGTGGACGGTCACAGTGGTCCTTCGGGCGGTGCGCGACGGATGGCGGGGCAGGTGCTTTCTGGGGTGCTCTGCAGTTAAGTTACGCTGCGCATGGGCAACCCGGCAGAGGTTTCGTCGCCTGAGAGTGGTGGTATCGTGCGCGCCTCGTTGATCCAGATCACAGTGGACCCGGCCGAGACCCCGGCCGCACGCCGCGAGCGGGCCGCCGCTCTGGTCCGTGACCAGCAGGGCAGCGACCTTGTGGTGCTCCCCGAACTCTGGCCGGTGGGCGCCTTCGCCTTTGACTCCTTCGCCGCCGAGGCGGAGCGGCTGGACGGACCGACGGCCGAGGTGATGTCAACCGCCGCGCATGACACGGGAGTCTGGCTGCACGCGGGTTCGATCGTGGAGCTCGGCCCGGATGGTGCCCTCTACAACACCTCGCTGGTCTTCTCCCCCGACGGTGAACTCGCCCGCACCTACCGCAAGATCCACCGATTTGGCTTCGACCGGGGCGAGGCCGTCCTGATGAGCGCGGGCACCGACCCCGTCACCGTCCCCCTGCCGCACACCACCCTGGGCCTGGCCACCTGCTACGACCTGCGCTTCCCCGAGCTGTTCCGGGCGCTGGCGGACGCGGGCGCCCAGACCTTCGTCATCCCGGCGGGCTGGCCCGAACGCCGCCGCGCCCACTGGACCCTGCTCGCCCGCGCTCGCGCGGTGGAGGACCAGGCGTACGTCCTCGCCTGCGGCACCGCCGGTACGCACGCGGACACCCCGCAGGCCGGGCACAGCATCGTCGTCGACCCCTGGGGCGAGGTGCTCGCCGAGGCGGGGCGGGAGGAGCAGGTGCTCACCGTCGACCTGGACATGGCCCGGGTGGCGAAGACCCGGGAGGAGTTCCCGGCACTGAAGGACCGGGTGCTGGGGCGGTAGCCCGGGCCCGGGCTACTCGTCCGGCGCGGGCCGGCCCATCAGTTCGGCCACCCGCCGGGCTGCCTCGCGACGCTCCTCGTCGGTGAAGGCGCCGTGCTCTTCCTGGTACTGACGTAGGTACTCGCCGAGCAGCTGATGCCGGATCTGGCGGGCGACTGCCTCGGCCACATAACCGGAGACGTTGTCGGTGAGCTTCTTGAGCTCGGCCACTTGCTCGGTCGGGAGCGTGACAGTGATGCGAGTGGTCGCGGACATAGAGCTAGCGTGCTGAGGTATGCGTCGTGGCGTCCAGTCGCTCGTCAACCTGCCGTGACCCCCCATTCACGCCCACCTGGCACCCCCTGGGCGCTTGAGGCCGTTGACGAAAGCGACCCAGGACGGTGCCGGGAAGAGCAGGGCGGTGTCGTGGGTGCCCTTGCTGTCACGTATGGGGACGACGCCGGAGGCCGTAAAGGCGGGGGCCCACTCGACGCAATCTCCGCCGTTTGCGCCGCTGTGGCTCGACTTCGCCCATATCGCGTGGGCGAGGTCCGGGGCTGTGCTCATGGGTGTACGCCTCCAATGTTCTGTGAATGAGGTCCGCCGACTGGGCGGGCGACAGCGCGTCGGCACGCAAGCGGTCGTAGATGGCCTGCGCATGCTCCACTGCCGCTGCTGAATCGTCCAGCCGTCCGTGCTGCTGGCCTTCCTCGTAGAGGAAGGTGGGCCCTTCCTCCTGCGTGAGCAGGGTAAAGGGGGGCAGCCATGCGGGTGCGCCCGCCTCGAACGGCAGGATCTGGATGGTGATTTGGGGGCTTCCCGCGTCCTCCAGCAATTGTCCGAGCTGCCTGCTCATGACGGCTGTCCCGCCCACCATGGTGCGCAGAACGGACTCATGCAGGATCATCCAGAGGGCGGCGGGAGTCTCGCCCTCCAGAGCTTGCCGCCGAGCCATACGGGCCTCGACTCGCGCCTTGAGGTCCTCCGCGGACAGGGTCAGGTGAGACGCCCGGAGAACGGTCTCGGCGTAATCCGGAATCTGCAGAATCCCCTTGACCATCGGGCACGAGTAGGCGCAGATGGTTTTCGCTTCACGTTCCAGCTTGACGTAGGGAACAAACCACGAGGGATGACCACGCTCGCACAATCTCCGGTGCATCCGCAGGAAGTAACCGGACGTACCGAAGAAGCGGTCGCACCCTGACGCGAACAATTCGCTCCCGAGCGTCTTGCCGTTCTCGATCTTCGAGACGTACGGGACCTTGTATCCGGTCGCATCGGCGAGGTCCTGCTGCGTTTTGCCCGCGTGCTCCCGGGCGTGCCTCACCTCCCGTCCGTAGTAGCCCGGCCCGTCCTGTGGCTCCTCGTTCATACGTTCAACTCACCGTCTTTCCAACTCGGTTGGAAACATAAAACCCCTGGTCGGTGACTCGGCGCAGCGGAAACATGGTTTTCCGTAAGGGGAGTTGCCCGCTCCTCAAGAACGGAACACACGAGGGGTCGAACAGGTGATGGGTCAGAGTCGCTGTGCGGAGTGCGACCGGATCAAGGCCGAGCGTGCGGAAGCCGCCGAGCGGAGCGATGCGAGCAAGGTGACCGACTGCATCGTGCTCATGGGACGCCACTTGCGGGAGGTGCACGGGTGACGGCGCCGCAGAGGGAGCAGAGGTGCGTCTCCTGCACCTTGCTGGCGGCGGCGAAGCTGGCGGCTGCGCTCCGCGGTGACACCGAGGGGGCGACCCGTATCGGCAAGACCCTGGAGTCGCACCGGATGTGCTGCCGCTCCTCGCTCCCGGAGGCAGAGGACCGCCCGCCGGCCGTCTGACCGAAACGCGAAGGGCGGCACCGGTCTCGGCGCCGCCCTGCAGAGCTGCTTGCTCCCATTTACTCCCAGAACATTCCTATGTTCTTCGGGCTGCAAACACCGGTCATGACGATCGAGCTTTCGTACGTCGAGTTCAGGCAGCGGCCGGTGGCGACGTTCTTGAGCACCCAGCCGCCGTCCCATTTCTCCTCGGACCAACTCTGGTAGTTGTTGCCGATCTCGCACGGCGTGAGGTAAACGCTTCCCCATTTATTGCTGTCGAGGCACTGGGAGCCCCGGTACACGGCGCCCTCGTTCCAGTTCTTGTCCGACAGCTGGTTGTCGAACCACTTCGTGGCCCGGGATCCGCATTTCGCCAGGCTGATGCGCAGGTCGTCGCGCTCGTAGGACAGACACTTGCCGGTGTCCTTGTTCTTCCATTCGATATAGCCGTCGGCGGACGCCGGGCTCGCCACCGCGAGACCAATGGTCGGCACGACTGCTGCGGTCATGAGAAGGCTGAGAATTTTCGGCTTGTTCACGAGTGACCACCAGAAGTGAGAATCGCAAGTCGGACGCGCAGCATCCTGTCCCCTCAACTTCTGTTGAGGTCTACCCCTGATGACGGTGACTCAGGTCACGGCCGGACCCAGAGCTGTACCTGTGTCCAGGGCCGTACCTGGACGGCCGGTGTCCGCTACCGTCGTGTTCACCGCCACCGTCAAGCCCGGCCACCGGTGGCACAGCCGACCTGCCGGGGTCGGTCTGCTGCCGGTGAGGCCGTGGCCACACAGGGCAAGGAGGACCAGGATGGCTGACCCGGTGTGGAAGCGTGACCCCGAAGAGCACGACTTCCCGGCCGCATCCGACTATCTCGACCTGCTGATGCCGTCCGATGAAGTCGCCAAAGCCGTACAGCGGTTGAGGCATGCCAAGACGACCGTGAAGAAGGCCAAGGACATCCTCCGGGCCTCACAGTCACCTCTGTTGAGTCCGGACAACATTCATGTGCGTCGCGACCTCGACAAGGTCAACGCCGGGGAGAAGCTGTCGCCGGTACTGCTGGTCCGTGGCCAACCGCTCATCATCGCGGATGGATACCACAGGCTCTGCGCCATCCACTATCTGAGCGAAGACCTTGAAGTGCCCTGCCGATTGGCCTGAGTGCCTTGTGTCATCGCTTCGGGTCCTTCTCCCATGCGCTGACACCGAGCTTTCCCGTGGTGCCGAGATCGAGTTCCGGAGTCACCGTCACGGGCTGGGATCCGGGCTCAGTCCTGCCCCGGACGTAGGGGGCATTCACCGGAGCGTCGGTGCCGGTGGTGTTGCGCCACATCAGGCGGGCGGATCCGGTCTCGCCCGGCTTCAGGTCCACCGGCCGGGGCGGAGCGTCGAAGCCGGTCACTGTGGCGATACCACCGCTGCCGTGCAGGATCCTGATGCCGGAGACCGGCTTCCTGCCCTCGTCCAGAAGCTCGAGAAGCGGGTGGCCGTTGAGGTGGAAGGTGCGGGTTCCGCAGTTCTCCAGGCGCAGCCCCACGACCCGGAGCCCCATGGCGTCGTCGCCGTCGTCAGCCGTGATCCGGAGCCCGGACGGCGGGCAGGGGCCGGTGGCAGCCGGTGCCTCGTCCGAGGGGACGCGCCTGACCTTGGCGATCCGCACCCGCTTGGCGCCGTGCGCATCGGGCCCCGTGGCCTCCATGCGCACGGTGCGCCGCGCGGTTTGGCCGGGAGCCACGGACGACACCGTTTGCTTCTCGTGCGCCGACACCGCTCCGGAAGCGGATACGGCCTCGAAGGTGACCGTATACGTAAATGGCTTGGTCTCATGGTTGGTGACCGCGAACTCGACCGAGGCCGGGGACGGTCCGGCACCGGTGATCCTCACCCCGTCCTTCTCCTCACCGCCCGGCGAGTCGGCGCCCTGTGATCCGCACGCCGTCAGGAGCAGGGCGCTCGCCAGAACAGCGGGAAGGGCGGGAAGGGCACGGGTGGTGATACGCATCCGGCCATCCCACCACGGGTCGGAGTGGTGTGCCGCCGATCCGTCCGCTTCAGACGCCGATCAGCCGCACCCTCCTTCTGATGCGCGTACGCGATGTACGTGGTGTACTTGACGTACTTCTGCCCTGTTGTCACTCCGGGGCCGGAACCCATGGGAGGCACCTGTGTCCGCAGTGCACTACGAGAGCTACACCGAGGCGCGTGCGCATCTGAAAGACCTCCTGGACGCGGCCGGGGAGGGCCGGGTTGCCACCGTGCGCCGTGAAGCCGGGCGGGCAGCGATCGTGGATGTCGAGCGGTTGCGCCGGTACCTCGCGCTGGTGAGCGGCCCGAAGGCAGAGGTGGTCGCAGAGGCCGGCGGATGGTCGGTGTTCCTTCCCGGCCTGCCGCTTGCCGCCGATGGCACGACTTTCGACGAAGCAATAGCGGAAATGGTCGAAGCCCTGCGGGAATACGCCGAGGACTGGCAGGACAGGCTGCGGACCGCCCCCAACCATCAGGACAACTGGGGATTGGTGCAATTGATCGCCCTGAGCGATGACCAGCAGTTGCACGACTGGCTGGTGGGTGCGACGCGATGACCTGGCCCCAGCCGAACCGGGAGCACCACGACCGCTTCTGCCGGGTCGAGAGCTGGAAGCGGGCCCGTGACGCACGCGGACGCACCGGCACACATCACATCACCTATGAATTGGTGCTGCACGACGGACGGATCCTGCGGACCAGGATCTCGCACCCGGCGGACCGCACGGCCTATGGGGCCGCGATGTGGAGGCATATCCTGCGCGATCAGCTGGAGGTGGCCGAGGGGGCATTCTGGGCCTGCGTCCTGCACGGTCGGCTTCCGGACCGGGGGCGCCCCGAGCCTCCCCGGGAAACGCTGCCCGCCGACCTTGTCCATCTGCTGATTCACCGGGTCGGGGTCGCCGAGGAAACGATCGCCACGATGACCAAGGAAGAAGCGCTGGACAGGCTTCAGCGGTATTGGACCGACGGACCATAGGCGCGCCGGGGGCGGCACCGGTCTCGGTGCCGCCCCCGGGTCTTCCGGTGTGCCGGCTCAGCCGATCAGCGGCTGCCACTTCTGGTTGTCGGTGTTGTTGCAGACCGCGAGCGTCACCGGGGCCTGGCTGACGCCGCGGGTGTCGGTGATGCACTTGTTGGGGTACTTGGCGCTGCTGAACGGTGACCCGGTGCTGACGTTGTCGAATTCCCAGTACTGCGCCTTGACCGCCGAGTTACAGTTCTCCAGGACAACCGCACCGTTTTCCTTGGCGGTTGCGCACAGATTCTTTGACTTGTTCTTCAGCTGGTAGCCCGGAAAGCGGCCGGGCAGCATGTAGAAGTCCTGCGTACCGCTGGCGTCCGGGTTCCACACCTTGAGGTCGTTCGTTCCGAAGCCGTCGAGGTTGAGGTCGGTGGCGACATTCTGGAATGTGTACGCGATGTCCGACCGCAGCGCCGAGTGGTGACCGGCCGCCGTGGCGGTTCCCGCGGTCAGCAGGCCGCCGGCCACCAGCGCTGCCGTGGAAAACGCCACAACGGCCGCCGTTCTGATTTCTGCCATGTTTTTCCTCCCCTGATCTCACGCGCCGTGCATGACGAATCGGCGGTGATTCCTTTGTGAAGCCTTTGCTTCGAGAGAAACGTATGGATTCCCGGGAGCTGCCGGAAGGCAAAAACGGGTCAGTGCGCCTTTGCGTACGTTCCGACTTCAAGCAACTTCATTCCCATGGGCGCTGGTTGTCGTGCAAGCATGCAAAAATGCCATGCGGCGGTTGGCCGTAATTCACTGCAGAGCCGGTTGCCGAGCTGCGGGAACGCGTGCCCCGATCACCGGCGGACTCATGCGTTCCGGACAGCGGACCGGCACCGGCCCCGTGGCGCGTCGGCGTGATTGCCACCGGAAAATGCCTGGCCCGATCGGTCCGTCATACCGCCTTGTCTCCGGCGGCGAGGCGCCCGTATGCGTAGGCGGCGGAGACCAGGGTCATGTGGTGGTGCCAGCCGGGGAATGAGCGTCCTTCGAAGTCGTGCAGTCCGAAGTCCTCCTCCAGCGAGGCCACGGCTGCGGTGGTGCCGGAGGGCGTCGGCAAAGTCGACGCCATCTGGGCCCTGGTGTGGCACTTCGGCACCGATGGCAAGGTCGATCGTGTGGTGAACCTCAGTGGTGACCAGCACCAGATGGACGCCTTCGCCTGGGCCAACTTCAGCCTCGCGGCGCTGCCCGACCGCTTGGCCTGAGCCCGGCCCGCTCCCAGGCCGTCTGCCGCCCGCTCGTGCCCGCGTCCGTACCGTCTGACCTCGATCCGGCGTAGCTTCTGGCCCATGGCCACCGAGCAACTGGGCGACCGCATCGCACGATTGCGCCGCCTCGCCGATCTCACGCAAGAAGGACTGTCCGAACGTTCCAGCGTGTCCGTGGATGTGATCAGGAAGCTCGAACAACACCGGAAGCACAGCGCCCGATTGCCGACACTCCATGCCCTTGCCAAGGGACTTGGCGTAGAACTTACGGCCCTCCTTGGGGACCCACCCGGTGTCCCGTCGAGCGGGGACGCGGACCCACCCCAGTTGGTAGCTGTTCGGCGGGCAATCATGCCGCCTTTGTTCGCGCCTCCCATGGAACCGGAGGGCGCTGAACGGCTGTCTCCTGCCCTTCTGCGGGCCGAGCTCGCCGAGGGGTGGACCCTGTACCACTCGGCGGAGTTCGGTCGTCTCATGGACGTGCTGCCGGGCACCATCGCGGACGCCCGTCTGCTCGCTGCGGTGGGGAACGACGACCAGAGGGCGGCCGGCCAAGCCGTGCTGGGCAAGGCGCTGCAACTGGGCGGGCACCTGGCCATCCGTCTTGGCAAGACGGATCTCGCTCTCTCGGCCCTGGAGCGTGCTTACGCTGCTGCCGGGGATTCGTCGGACCCGTTGCTGGCTCCGATGGTGTCAAACTCCGTTGCCTGGGCCTACCAGCGGCAGGCCCGGTTGGAAGACGCTCGAAACCTTGCCGTACACGCTGCCGACAGCGTGGAGCAGGGGCACAAGGGGACAGCGGAAGGGATCCGGGTGTGGGGCGGCCTGCTGATGTCTGCGGCCACCTCGTACGCGCGAAGTGATGACTACGAGACTGCCAACGAGATGATGGTGACGGCGGAGGCAGCGGCGGGGCGTCTGGCTGCCCTCCCGCCCCCGGTGGACGGCAAGTTGGTATCCGTGTTCAGCCGGTCGTCGGTGCGCATTGAACGAGTCCGCCTCGCTGCTCAGCACGAGCGGCCGGAAGAGGCTTTGAAGCTGGCCAAGGACATGAGGCTGAGCAAGGACACTCCACCGTCCTGGCGGACGTGGCTGCTGCTGGACGTGGCGCGCGCTCACACGGACATAGGGGACGCCCCCGGGGCCGTAAAAGCGCTTGAGAGGCTTCGACGGGTAGCGCCAGGCTGGATACGGCACCACACATTGGCCGTGGCAATCGTCGGTGACTTGTGGTCCCTGCCGACCCGGCCACCCGGTCTGCGTAGGCTCGCCGAGTTCCTGGGGGTGGCCGACCCATCGGACACCCCCTAAGGCCGTCAGAGTAGGACGTTCCGTCCCTGTAACCCCGCGCTGCACAGCAGGACGATCGGGCCATGGCTGAACAACGGGTTTCACCCCCGAACGGCATGCTTGTTGTGGATGAGCGCTCTGACCGAGTGGGCGTCGTCATGGGCCATGAGGGCCCGAACCTTCAGCTCCGTCCGCCTCGCGGCGGGCGTGAGTGGGAGGCGCGGCCGAGTGTGGTGAGAGCGGTTACCGCCGAGGAACGGGAGACGGCAAGTGCCGCTGCCGACCAGGACAGTTGCACCGTCGGGGGTGAGCGCCTGTGAGCGCACACTCCCGCATGGTCACCCTGGGACCCGCCCCCGCTGCGGCTCACACGAGTGGTCCACCCATGTACCCGACACAGGATGAGTGCGGTATCTGCTGCCGGTACCGAAGCGCCATCAACGGTGCCGTGGGGCGTGCCCAGTGGGCCCGTGTACAGCGCTTCCAAGATGGTGCCGATGCCGCCCGGCGCGAAGCTGCCGACTACCGCAAGGGGTGGAACAAGCATCTCGCGCAGATCCCCCACAGAGCGGTGTGACGGCAGGTTCCAACGCCCACCCGGTCGCGAAGAGCGCCCGTAGCCCCGCCTGTGCGTTCCTTGCCCGAGACGTGCGGGCGGGGCCGTCCGCTCGATCCCGTCAGGCACCTGTGATCGTGCGTTCATCCTCGAGTGGCACCCTTGACCACATGAACGCTGCCTCCCCCGCTCCGCGCCGCCCCCGTGTCCGTGCCCCTGAGCTGATCGGCAAGGGAGGCTGGATCAACACTGGCGGGAAGGATCTGAAGCTCGCCGACTTCCGAGGTCGCATATTGATCTTGGATTTTTGGACCTTCTGCTGCGTCAACTGCCTGCATGTACTTGACGAGTTGCGCGAGCTCGAGGAGAAGCACCGCGACACCACCGTGATCGTCGGCGTCCATTCGCCGAAGTTTGTGCACGAGGCCGAGCACCAGGCCGTGGTGGACGCCGTGGAGCGCTACGAGGTGCACCATCCGGTGCTCGACGACCCCGAGCTCGCCACCTGGAAGCAGTACGCCGTCCGGGCCTGGCCCACGCTGGTCGTCATCGACCCGGAGGGCCACATCGTGGCCCAGCACGCGGGCGAGGGGCATGCGCACGCGCTGGAGGCGCTGATCACCGGGCTGGAGGCCGAGCACCAGGTGAAGGGGACCCTGCGGCGCGGATGGGGGTACCTCCCATGCCGTTCAGGCAATGGGGGAGGCCCGTATGTGGCGCCCGAGCCGGAGGCGACCGACCTGCGCTTCCCCGGGAAGGCGGTCGCCCTGCCATCCGGCACCTTCCTGGTCTCGGACACCACCCGGCACCAGCTGGTCGAGCTGGCCGCCGACGGGGAGACCGTCGTACGGCGCATCGGTACCGGTGAGCGCGGGTTCACGGACAGCCCGGCGCGGTTCAGCGAGCCGCAGGGGCTCGCGCTGCTCCCCGACGGGAGGGTCGTCGTCGCGGACACGGTCAACCACGCGCTGCGCGCATACGACCCGGAGGCCGGGGCCGTGGAGACGATCGCCGGCACCGGCCGCCAGTGGTGGCAGGGCGGTGCCGGCTCCGGCCCCGCCCGTGAGATCGACCTCTCCTCGCCCTGGGACGTGGCCTGGTTCGCGGACCGGCTCTGGATCGCCATGGCGGGCGTCCACCAGCTGTGGACCTACGACCCGGCCACCGGCACGGTCGCCGTCGCAGCCGGGACGACCAACGAGGGCCTGGTCGACGGGCCCGCCGCGGAGGCCTGGTTCGCCCAGCCCTCCGGGCTCGCCGCGACCGAGGACCGGCTGTGGATCGCCGACTCCGAGACATCCGCACTGCGCTGCCTGACCCGCGAGGGTGCGGGCTTCGCCGTCCGCACCGCCGTCGGAACCGGCCTGTTCGACTTCGGCCACCGGGACGGGGCCGCCCAACAGGCCTTGTTCCAGCACCCGTTGGGCGTCACCGCGCTGCCCGACGGCTCGGTGGCCGTCGCCGACACCTACAACCATGCGCTGCGCCGCTATGACCCGGCGACGGACGAGGTGACCACGCTGGCGACCGATCTGCGGGAGCCCTCCGGCGCCGTTCTCGCCGGGGAGGACATCGTGGTCGTCGAGTCCGCCCGGCACCGGCTGACCCGGCTGCGGCTGCCGGAGGAGGCCGTCAAGGTCCGGGCCGTGGCCCACCGCACCCGGCGGGAGGCGACCGAGGTCGCCCCCGGGCGGCTGCTGCTGGACGTGGTCTTCCAGGCCCCGGCGGGCCAGAAGCTGGACACAAGGTATGGGCCTTCGACCCGGTTGCTGGTGAGCTCCACCCCGCCGGAGCTCCTGGCGGAGGGCGCGGGCCAGGGCACCGACCTGAGCCGGGCGCTGGTCCTCGCGGACGGGGTGGGCGAGGGCGTGCTGCATGTCTCCGCCATGGCGGCGTCCTGCGACGACGACCAGTTGAACGAGTACCCGGCCTGCCATGTGCACCAGCAGGACTGGGGAGTTCCGGTGCGGGTCACCGGCGGCGGCGCGGACCGGCTGCCGCTGGTGCTCGCGGGTCTAAGCGGTGCTACCACTTGAGCGCGGCGGCCTCGCTCTCCTGCCAGTAGGTCGTCCGCGCCGAGTCGTCGACCTGCAGGCTTCCACCGGGCAGCGCCGCCTCGGCCTCGCCGCCCTCCACCTGGTCACCGCCGGCGACCTGGAAGGCGACGGACGCCTGCTTGGCCCCCCGCGCCTTGCCCCCGGATCCGTCCGCGGCCGTGGTCTGCACGCTCGCATAGGCCGACTTGCCCGCCGCCAGCCGCACGGCGCCCTTCGGCTTGCTGTCGTCGATCGCGCCCACCGTGGCCTGGTCCTGGTCGAAGCGGAGGAACGGGAAGCCGTAGGCGACGCATGCCTTCTTGGCGGTGGCCACCAGCAGCAGATGACGGTCGTGCGACGGCACGGCCCTGGTCTCGAACTTCACATCGGCGGGGGAACAGGCATCCCCCTTGCTGGCGCCCTTGTCGGCGCTGTCCTCGCCGTCGTCGCCCCCGTCGGCGCCGTCCGCCTGGGCGCTCGAGGCGGCGTCGTTCTTGTCCTTGGCGTCCTTGTCGTCCGAACCGCCGCCGCCACCGCAGGCGGTGAGGGTCAGGGCGGCCACGGCGGTGAGGGTGGCGGCGGCAGCACGCAGGGTGTGGGTGTTCATGGGTTCCCCCGGTGGGATGTCTGCGGTCGGTAGTACGCCAGGATCATCCCGCAGTCCGGGGGTACCGCCGCGTCAACCCTCCAGGAAGGCGGTCAACGCCGCGGCCAGCAGCCAGGGATCGTCCGCACCGCACAGCTCGCGCGCGGAATGCATGGACAGCAGTGCGACGCCGATGTCCACCGTGGTGATGCCGTGCCGGGCGGCCGTGATGGGGCCGATGGTGGTGCCGCAGGGCACGGAGTTGTTGGACACGAAGTGCTGGACGGGCACCCCGGCGCGCTCACAGGCGGCGGTGAAGACGGCTCGTCCGACACCGTCGGTGGCGTACCGCTGGTTGACGTTGGTCTTCAGCAGCGGACCGCCGTTGGGCAGCGGGTGGTGGCCAGGGTCGTGCCGGTCCGCGTAGTTGGGGTGCACGGCGTGGCCGGTGTCGGAGGACAGGCAGACGGTGCCGGCCAGGGCCCGGGCCTTGTCCTCGTAGCCGCCCCCGCGGGCGAACACCGAGCGCTCCAGGACATTGCCCAGCAGCGGGCCCTCGGCGCCGGTGTCGGACTGGCTGCCGTTCTCCTCGTGGTCGAACGCGGCGAGCACCGGAATGTACGGCAGTTGTTCGCCGGTGACCGCGGTGGTGAGCGCGGCCACTCCGGCGTGCACGGACAGCAGGTTGTCCATCCGCGGCCCCGCCACCAGCTCGCGGTCCCGGCCCAGGTAGGCGGGGGCCTCGACGCTGTGCACCATCAGGTCCCAGCCGCTGATCTCCTCGGCGGCGACCTCGGCCTCCTCGGCGACACAGCGGATCAGGTCGCCCTCCTGGACCGTGCCCAGGCCCCAAATCGGCGTCATATGGCGCTGCTTGTCGAGCTTCAGCCCGTCGTTGACGCCCCGGTCGAGATGGATGGCGAGCTGGGGCACGCGCAGCAGCGGCCGGTCGATGTTGACCAGCCGGTCGCTGCCGTCGCGGAGCGTGAGCCGTCCGGAGAGACCGAGGTCACGGTCGAGCCAGGTGTTGAGCAGGGTGCCGCCGTAGATCTCCACGGCGACCTGCCGCCAGCCCCGCGAGCCGGTGTCGGGCAGCGGCTTGACGCGCAGATTGGGGGAGTCGGTGTGCGCACCGACGACCCGGAACGGGGTGGCCGCGGTCACTCCCTCGGGCACGTACCAGGCGATGATGGCACCGCCGCGCACCACATACCTGCCTCCGGTCGTGCCGTCCCAGGGGTCGGTCTCCGCGAGCTGCCGGAACCCTGCCTTCTCCAGCCGTTCGGCGGCGTTGGCCACCGCGTGGTAGGGCGAGGGGCTCGCCGCGAGGAAGGACATCATGTCGTCGGTGTGGCCGCGGTCGAAGCGGTGCGCAGAGCTCATGGCCTCCAGGATAGGCACCGCGGCAAGCGGCGGGCGGGGCCCGGGCCCGTGTGACGTGCAAGGGCCTGCTCTCCCCTCGGAGCAGGCCCTTGCACGGACGAGAGACGCCTCAGAAGGACGCCTCGTCCAGCTCCATCAGCGACTGGTCCACCGACTCGGCGAGAGCACGCTCGGTGGCGACACCCGGCAGCACATGGTGGGCGAAGAACTTCGCCGCCGCGATCTTGCCCTGGTAGAAGGACTTGTCCTTGGCGGAGGCCGAGGGCAGCTTGTCGGCGGCCACCGCCGCGCCCTTGAGCAGCAGATAGCCGACGACCACATCGCCCGAAGCCATCAGCAGGCGGGTGGTGTTGAGGCCGACCTTGTAGATGGACTTGACGTCCTGTTCGGTGGCGGCGAGGTCGGTCAGCATGGCGCCGACGATGCCCTCCAGGTCCACCGCGGCCTTGGCCAGCTCATCGCGGGCGGCGGTGAGTTCCTCGCCGCCGGGGGCCTCGGCGAGGAACTTCTTGATCTCCTCGGAGAGGGTGGTCAGGGCCCGGCCCTGGTCGCGGACGATCTTGCGGAAGAAGAAGTCCTGGCCCTGGATCGCGGTGGTGCCCTCATAGAGGGTGTCGATCTTCGCGTCCCGGATGTACTGCTCGATGGGGTACTCCTGCAGGTAGCCGGAGCCGCCGAAGGTCTGCAGGGACTGGGCGAGTTGCTCGTAGGACTTCTCGGAGCCATAGCCCTTGACGATGGGCAGCAGCAGGTCGTTGAGGCCGTGCAGTTTGGCGGCCGTGTCGTCGTCGCCGGCCGCTTCCTTGGCCAGGATCTCGTCCTGGACGGTGGCGGTGTAGAGGACGAGGGAGCGCATGCCCTCCGCGTAGGCCTTCTGCGTCATCAGCGAGCGGCGTACGTCGGGGTGGTGGGTGATGGTGACCTTGGGGGCCTTTTTGTCGGTGAAGTTGGCCAGGTCCGGGCCCTGCACCCGCTCCTTGGCGTACTCGAGGGCGTTGAGGTAGCCGGTGGAGAGGGTGGCGATGGCCTTGGTGCCGACCATCATCCGGGCGAACTCGATGATCATGAACATCTGGCGGATGCCGTCGTGCTTCTCGCCGATCAGCCAGCCCTTGGCGGGGTGCTTGTCGCCGAAGGTCATCTCACAGGTGTTGGAGGCCTTCAGGCCCATCTTGTGCTCGACATTGGTGGCATAGACGCCATTGCGGGCGCCCAGTTCACCGGTCTCGAAGTCGAACTCGTACTTGGGCACGAGGAAGAGCGACAGGCCCTTGGTGCCCGGGCCGTGCCCCTCGGGGCGGGCGAGCACATAGTGCAGGATGTTCTCGCTCATGTCGTGCTCGCCCGAGGTGATGAAGCGCTTCACACCCTCGATGTGCCAGGAGCCGTCCGCCTGCTGAACGGCCTTGGTGCGCCCGGCGCCCACGTCCGAACCGGCGTCCGGCTCGGTCAGTACCATGGTCGAGCCCCACTGCTTCTCCACCGCCACCTTGGCGATGTGCTTCTGCTGCTCGGTGCCCTCGGCGTGGAGCACACCCGCGAAGGCGGGGCCCGAAGAGTACATCCACACGGCCGGGTTGGCGCCCAGGATGGTCTCCGCGTAGGCCCAGAGCAGCGAGCGCGGCACGGTGGTGCCGCCGATGCCCTCCGGAATGCCCAGCCGCCACCACTCGGCGTCCATGTAGGCCTGGTAGCTCTTCTTGAACGACTCCGGAACCGGCGCGGTGTTGGTCTCCGGGTCGAACACCGGCGGGTTGCGGTCGGCGTCCACATACGACGCGGCCAGCTCGTTCTCCGAGAGGCGGGCGATCTCCGACAGCACGCTCTTGGCGGTCTCGACATCCATCTCCGCGAACGGGCCGGTGCCGTACAGCTTGTCGCGACCGAGCACCTCGAAGAGGTTGAACTCGATGTCGCGGAGATTCGACTTGTAGTGGCCCATGACTTCGGCTCCGTAAGGGGGTGACGAGAGGGGCAAGCCTCTGTGCGTACCAGTCAGTAAGCTGCATGATGCTACCCACCGGTAATAAGACGCAACCCCTGTTCGGCCAACTGTGACTGGTTACGCTTTGGTCCATGTACGGCTACGACCAGAACGTGGGACAACAGGGCTATGTGCCGCAGCAGCAGCCCGGCGGCTATGCGGAGCAGCCGCTCTACCCCGAGCCGTCGCCACCGTCGCTGGCCGATGCGGTACGGGCCTTCACCACCGGATCGATGTCCCCCGAGGACTTCCAGGTGATCTTCGCCAACTCCAAGGTCTACTGCCCGCGCGGGGAGAACCCGGGCTTCCTGGCGCTGCACAACACCCAGCAGCCGGTGATCCCGATGTTCACCTCGCTCAAGGAGCTGCGCAGGTATGCGGGCAAGGAGTCCAAGTACTTCGTGATCACCGGGGCCGAGGTGATCGACCTGCTGCCGACCGGCTATGGCTTCGTCCTCGACATGGAGGGCGACCACCGGATGGTCTTCGACGCCAAGGCCGTCGAGCAGATGGTCGACTTCGCGATGCGCCGGATGTATGGCTGAGCGGTCTGCTCAGGTCGTCGCTCGTTTGTAGAGCGCCTGCACCGCGTCGCCGAAGTACGAGCTGTACGAGGTCTCGTCGTCGCCGCCCTCGTCCTTGCCGCCCAGCACGCCGTTGACCGTGCCCAGCCCGGTGGCCGGGTCGACGTCGGTGAGGACCGGGCTGCCGCTGGTGCCACTGGGCAGGCCCTGGCAGTCGAACTGCAGCTGGGTGGCGCTGAAGGCCTTGGTGGTGTTCTGGCAGCCGACCGGCGTCTCGCTGTCGCTGGGGTAGCCCAGCACCCGGGCCGGCCGGCCCGGCTCGGGGCCGAAGCGGATCCGCTCGGCGCCCGTCACCTTCTCGACCGGGACGTCCGCGCCCGCCTTGCGCACCCGGATGAAGGCCACGTCATGGTCCTCGTCGCGGTCCTGGATCCACTCCGGGGCGATGTCGACGGCCGTCGGGACCCACACCCCGTAGGGCGCCACCCCGTCGTGATAGCCGGGGGCGAAGGCCAGGTCGGTGCGGAAGCCGTCCTGGTAGACGCAGTGCGCGGCGGTGACCAGCAGATCGCCCTTGGGGCTGTGCACCACGCTCGCGGTGCAGCCGTGGGCCGGCTCGTCCAGGCTGGTGTAGAACAGTGCCCCGATCGCGGGGGAGGTGGACATGCCCCTCGCCTCCAGCGGCTTGGAGGGGGGCAGCGCATCGGTGCGGGCGGAGCGGTCCGCCGGGCGCGGATCCGCCGACCGCGGCGGGGCCTGGGGATGGCGCACCGCGGAGCGCATCGCCTCGGCGGCTCTGTCGCCCAGGTCGCCGGGCTCCTGGTAGTGGCCGGAGGGCTCGCCCTGCGCGAGGGGCTCGTCCGTGGCCGCGCCTCTGGTGGCCACCAGCAGTCCGACTACGGCCAGGGCCACCAGGGCGGCGACGAGGGCGGTGAGGCCGGCCGGACCGGGGCCGCTGACTTTCAGGCGCATTGATCAAGTGTCCAGCATCGGCAGGGGTACCGGAAACGCCCTGGCGGGAGCCGCTTCGAAGGGCGGAAACGCGGGCGGAAACGCTGGCGGGAATGCGGGCGCCCTTGCGGGTTGTTCATCCTTCAACTAAATTGACAGCAGAACAACCCGAGGAGGCCGACATGCCTGCAGTGACCGTCGAGAACCCGCTGACCCTGCCTCGCGTCGCCGCTCCGGCGGATGCCCGGCAGCGGCCGGTGCTGCACGTCGCCACCGCCCCGAGCGGATACGAGGGCGAGGGCTTCCCCGTCCGCCGTGCCTTCGCGGGGATCAACTACCGGTACCTCGACCCGTTCATCATGATGGACCAGATGGGCGAGGTGGAATACGCGCCCGGTGAGGCCAAGGGAACCCCCTGGCACCCGCACCGCGGCTTCGAGACCGTCACCTACATGATCGACGGGATCATGAACCACCAGGACTCGCACGGCGGTGGCGGCACCATCTCCGACGGCGACACCCAGTGGATGACGGCCGGCTCCGGTCTGCTGCACATCGAGGCGCCGCCGGAGGCGCTGGTCGTCAGCGGCGGCCTCTTCCACGGCCTGCAGCTGTGGGTGAACCTGCCGAAGAAGGACAAGATGATGGCCCCCCGCTATCAGGACATCGGCGGCGGCAAGGTCACCCTGCTGACGTCCTCGGACGGCGGTGCGCTGCTGCGGCTGATCGCGGGCGAGCTCGCCGGGCACCGCGGCCCGGGGGCCACCCACACCCCGATCACGATGCTGCATGTGTCGCTCACCCCCGGCGCGGAGCTGACGCTGCCCTGGCAGCCCGACTTCAACGCCCTCGCCTACGCCCTGTCCGGGCGGGGCACGGCGGGCCCGGAGGGACGGCCGTTCCGGACGGGCCAGTCCGTGGTCTTCGGCAACGGGGACTCGCTCACCGTCCGGGCGGACGCTGCGCAGGAGTCGCGCAGCCCCGACTTCGAGTTCGTGCTGCTGGGCGGGCAGCCGATCAGGGAGCCGATGCAGCACTACGGGCCGTTTGTGATGAACACCCACGCCGAGCTCGCGCAGGCCTTTGAGGACTTCCAGGCGGGCCGGCTGGGCACGGTCCCCGCCGACGCGGTGTGAGCCGCCCCGTGGAAACCAGTGGCAACTAGGTGATCGACTCCAGGTCGGCGTGCAGCGGCGAGGCCGCCTCATAGAGCTCGAACCAGATGTTCTTGCCCTCGCCCTGAGGCTCCACCCCCCACGCCCCGGCGAGCAGTTCCATCAGCACCAGACCGCGCCCGGAGGAGGCCATCTCCCCCGGGTGCCGCCGGTGCGGCAGCTCATCGCTGGCGTCCGCGACATCGACCCGGACGCGGCGATTGCCGGGCGCCCCGGATATCGAGGCCATCAGCAGCGCGTCGCCGTCCGTGTGGACCAGCACATTGGTGACCATCTCGGAGACCATCAGCACCGCCGAGTCCACCTGGTCCCCGTCCGGCCAGTCGTGCATCAGCTCGCGCACCTGCTGCCGCGCCTCCGCGAGGCGCTCCGGCTCGGCCTGGGCGATGCTCAGCACCGTCCGCCGTGGCGGCGCCGGCAGGCCGGCGGCGGGCGTGACCGGCGGCTCCCGGTGCAGCAGCAGCACGGCGATGTCGTCCTCCCGCCGGTCCGCCAGCGGCCCGGTGGTGTAGTGCGAGGAGGGGCCGTGCACCCCCTGGACCAGCGCGTCCGCGAGCCGCTCCAGGCCGTCCTCGGCCTCCTGCAGCGGGTGACCCTCGATGATCTCGCGCAGCCGGCTCCAGCCGGTCTCCAGGTCATGGCCGCCGGTCTCGATCAGCCCGTCCGTGCAGACCATCATCGTCTCGCCGGGCTCCAGAACGATCCGGGTGGTCGGGTAGTCGGTGTCCGGATCGATGCCCAGCGGCAGCCCGCCCGCCGTGGACCGTACGAGCATGGTGCCGTCGCTCAGCCGGATCGCCGGGTCGGGGTGGCCCGCCCGGGCGATCACCAGCAGCCCGGTGGCGGGGTCCACCTCGATATAGAGACAGGTGGCGAAGCGCGGATCCGCATCCTCCGGCCGGGTGCCGTTGATCCCCGCCAGAAAGCGCGAGGCGCGGGAGAGCACGGCGTCCGGGTGGTGGCCCTCCGAGGCATACGCGCGCAGCGCGATCCGCAGCTGCCCCATCAGCCCGGCGGCCCGTACGTCATGCCCCTGGACGTCCCCGATGACCAGGGCGCTCTTGCCGGTGGGCAGCGGGATCATGTCGTACCAGTCGCCGCCCACCTGCAGCCCGCCGCCGGTCGGCACATAGCGCGCGGCCACCGACATCCCGGGGATGTCCGGCTGCACGGTCGGCATCATCGAGCGCTGCAGGCCGACCGACAGCTCCTTCTCCGCCTCGTGGTCACTGGCCCGGCTGAGCGCCTGGGCGAGCATCCGGGCGACCGTGGTGAGCACCGAGCGCTCATCGGGGGTGAAGCTCACCGGGACGCTGAACCCGGCCATCCAGGCGCCGATCCGCTGGCCCGCGTTGATCAGTGGCAGGAACGCCCAGGACTGCCGCCGGAACCGGGCGATCAGCGCCCAGACCTCCGGGAAGCGGCGCTCATAGTCCGCGGGGGAGGGGATGTAGATCGCCCGGCCGGTGCGGATCACCTCGGCGGCGGGATGGCGGGAGTCCAGCGGTATGTCGAGGAACGCTTCCAGGTCGTCCGGGCCGTAGCCATGCTGGCCGATCATCGTCATCCGGCCGGCCTCGGCCCCGTAGACCGCCAGCGCCGACGGCTCGAACCCCGGCATCGACAGGCCCGCCGCCACCCGCAGCACCTCGGAGGTCGACCGCGCCTCGGCCAGCGCCCGGCCCGCGTCCAGCAGAAAGGCCTCGCGGTTGCGCCGCCAGTCGCCGGTGACGGTGGACGGACGCGCGGGAGCGGTGCCCTGCTGCGGCTGGGGAACCTCCTCCAGGATCCCCACCAGCACATAGCCCTCGGGGCCCCCGCTCACCGGCTTGGTCCGGCTGCGTACGGTCCGCAGTACCCGCCCCGCCTCGTCGACCACCCGCAGCCGGGCCTCGGCAAGCGTGCCCTCGGCCACCGCGAGGCTGATGACGCCCTGGATCTCCACCCAGTCGACGGCGTGGAAGCGGGCCCTGGCGGCCGACTCGGTCAGCTCCACGCGCTTCGCGGGCAGGCCCATCAGCCGCGCCGCCTCGGCGTCGAAGGTGACGATTCCCGAGGTGTTGTCCCAGTGCCACAGCCCGGTCGCGACGGCGGCCAGTACGTCCTCGGTGCGCATTGCCCTACTTTATGCAGGTCTGTGCAGTGCAGACCACCGAAGGCGGACGTGGCAGTACCCTTGCCCAGTGCTGTATGCACGCTAACCCAGTGCGGCGAGCCAGCGCAGCGCCCCCTCGATCAACGCCTTCGACCACGACTTGGATGAACGATGCATCGTTACCGGTCCCACACCTGCGGCGAGCTCCGTGCGGCTGACGTCGACACCGACGTGCGACTGAGTGGCTGGCTGCACAATCGGCGCGACCTGGGCGGCATCCTCTTCATCGATCTCCGTGACCACCACGGCCTGGTCCAGCTGGTCGCCCGCCCCGGCACCCCCGCCAACGAGGCGCTGAGCCACCTCACCAAGGAGACCGTCGTCCGGGTCGACGGCAAGGTCATGAACCGCGGCGCCGAGAACGTCAACCCCGACCTGCCCACCGGCGAGATCGAGGTCGAGGTCACCGAGGTGGAGGTGCTGGGCGCCGCCGAGCAGATCCCCTTCACCATCAACGCCGAGGACGGGGTGAACGAGGAACGCCGCCTGGAGTACCGCTTCCTCGACCTGCGCCGCGAGCGCATGCACCGCAACATCATGCTGCGCACCCAGGTCATCCGCGCGATGCGCGAGAAGATGACCGCCCTCGGCTTCAACGAGCTGGCCACTCCGATCCTGTCCGCCACCTCCCCCGAGGGCGCACGCGACTTCCTGGTGCCCTCCCGGCTGCACGCCGGCAAGTTCTATGCCCTGCCGCAGGCCCCGCAGCAGTTCAAGCAGCTGCTGATGATCGCGGGCTTTGACCGCTACTTCCAGATCGCGCCCTGCTTCCGCGACGAGGACGCCCGCGCCGACCGCTCGCCGGGCGAGTTCTACCAGCTCGACATGGAGATGTCCTTCGTCGAGCAGGAGGACGTCTTCCAGGTGATCGAGAAGGTCATGACCGACCTCTTCGAGGAGTTCGGCAACGGCCGCCATGTCACCTCCCCGTTCCCGCGCATCCCGTTCCGCGAGGCGATGCTCAAGTACGGCTCCGACAAGCCGGACCTGCGCGCCAAGCTCGAACTGGTCGATGTTTCGGCCGTGTTCGCGGACAGCGGCTTCAAGGCCTTCGCGGGCAAGCACGTCCGCGCGCTGGCCGTGCCGGACACCGCCGGGCAGTCCCGCAAGTTCTTCGACGGCCTCGGCGAGTACGCGGTCGAGCAGGGCGCCAAGGGCCTGGCCTGGGTCCGTGTCGTCGGCGAAGGCGAAGAAATCACAGAACTCTCCGGCCCGATCGCCAAGTTCCTCACCGAGGAGGACGTCAAGGCGCTCACCGAGGCCCTGGACCTGGCCCCCGGCCATGCCATCTTCTTCGGCGCCGGCGAGTTCGACGAGGTCTCCAGGATCATGGGCGCGGTCCGCGTCGAGGCCGCCAAGCGAGCCGGCCACTTCGAGGAGAACGTCTTCCGCTTCTGCTGGATCGTCGACTTCCCGATGTTTGAGAAGAACGAGGACACCGGGCAGATCGAGTTCTCCCACAACCCGTTCTCCATGCCCCAGGGCGGCCTCGAGGCCCTCAACACCATGGACCCGCTGGACATCCTCGCCTGGCAGTACGACATCGTCTGCAACGGCACCGAGCTGTCCTCCGGCGCCATCCGGAACCATGAGCCGGACGTCATGTACAAGGCGTTCGAGATCGCCGGTTACTCGAACGAAGAGGTCGAGCACGAGTTCGGCGGCATGCTCCGGGCGTTCAAGTTCGGCGCCCCGCCGCACGGCGGCATCGCCCCGGGCGTGGACCGCATCGTGATGCTCCTCGCCGATGAGCCCAACATCCGCGAGACCATCGCCTTCCCGCTCAACGGCAACGCCCAGGACCTGCTGATGGGCGCCCCCAGCGAGGTCGACGAGGCGCGGCTCAAGGAGCTGCACCTCTCGCTGCGGAAGCCGCCCGCGGTCAAGTAGGCCGCCCGCGGTCAAGCAGTACGCCCGCGGTCAAGCAGTACGCAGCGCAGTCTTAAAGGGCCCGGCGCCGATGGACCCTGTTGGTTAATCCGGGCCCATGCGTGACGTCGGTTCCCAAGACCTGGTT
>NZ_JBDJPF010000066.1:0-41529 GCF_054957865.1 Streptomyces xingningensis | reverse complement strand
ACCCAGCCCTGACCCGCAGATGACAACACACCGCCACCACCACCCCACCGTCAGGCCACCGTGGGCCGGAGGGGTCCATGGAGCCCACGGAGCCCACGGAGCCCACGGAGCGCCCACATGGAGCCCATGGTGTAACCAGTACCACCCGCAAAACGGATGCCTCCATACCTGCCTTGAGGGCCCGGTCCGGGCAAGATCGAGTGTCGACATCGTGGCCCGCAACATCGTGGCCCTCAAGGTTGGGAGAAGCATGCCGTCTCAGGGCACCCCCGCACGACGGTCGGGACGCGGCTGTCTCATCTGGTCCGTCATTGGCGTGCTGTGCATCGCCGCGTTTGTCGTGGGCGGTGTGCGCACGGGGTGGTACTGGCTGGAGCGGGCTCCGAAGCACACGGCGACCGAGCAGCGCACTTATGCGCACCCGATCGACCGGATCGAGATCGAGCTGCACAGCGGAAGCGTGGACTTGGAATCCGGCGAGGGCGGGCGGGTCGCGATCGACCGGACCTTGACCTGGAGCGATGACCGGCCGACCTATCGTGAGGAATGGCAGGGCAATGTCCTGCGGATCACCACCGGGTGCAGTGGGCGACGCTGCTCCCTCGATTACCGGATCCAGCTGCCCGCCGGAGTCGCGGTCGACGCGTACACGTCGGCGGGCAATGTCAACTCCCGGTCCATGCAAGGTGATCAGAAGCTGCGCAGCGACTCCGGTGATGTAGGCGCGGTCGACGCTTCCGGTCGGCTCTCGGCGAGCTCGGGCAGCGGAGATGTCATCGGTACCGGCCTGTCGTCCACCAGGACCGACGGTAAGACCGACTCCGGTAACCTCAGTCTGAAATTCGCCAAGGCGCCGGAGCAGGTGACCGCCGGCAGTGACTCGGGGAATGCGAGCGTGACCGTGCCACAGGTCGCGCAGGGGTATCGGGTGCGCGCTGACACCGACTCCGGCTCGCGGGATGTCGAGGTCACCCAGAGCTCCGGCAGCCCATATGCCATCACCGCGCACACCGACTCCGGGAACGTCGTCGTTCGCTATGCCTGACCGGGCAAGCGTGGTCGAGTGAGTGTGGTCGGGTGAGCGTGGTCGGGGTAAAGCAATATTTTGCTTTAGATTTACTTCTTGCTTAATGTGAGCGTGCCCGCCGGCTCTGTCGAAGGATTCACCGCAGTGAAGCGCTCCACCCGTACCGCCCTGTCTGCACTCTGCCTGGCGGGCCTTGCCCTTACTGGTACGGGATGCGGGCTGCTCTGGGGCGACGACGCGGCCTATGACGGCGCGGCCTATGAGGTGACGTACGAGATCACCGGAACCGGTGTCGACGAGATTGACTTCAGTGGCGGAAAGGGCACCGAGTCGGTCGGGTCCCCCGGGCTTCCCTGGCGCAAGACGGTCACGCTCAGGGGCGCCGAACCGCCGTCCGTCTCGGCCGCTCTCGGTGAGCGGGGTGAGGTCACGTGCAAGATCAGCTACAAGGGCAGGATGCTCAAGGAGAGGACCACCAAGCGCGGCTTTGACTCGGCCGTCTGTGTCGCGGTTTCCCCCGCCCCCTGAGTTTCGGCCGCCTTGGCCGAAAGGTCATTTCCGCTGACACGTCGTCAATAGCGTGGAGCCCTCGTCCTGTTCGGACGAGGGCTCCACGCATGTCCGGCGGTAGAGGCGGGTATGCGCCCATGGCTGGATGAATTATCGATTACGTTGAGCCGCTCTGGCCCGGTTGGCTGGGGAAGCACGGGTCCAAGTCGCCCAACTGCTCAGTGTGATGGGTCGGGAGCGGTCCGGGATCGCTCACCCGGAGTCAGCGTAAAGCTGATCGCGGTAACTGCCGGCGAATGAACTCAAGCTGGTGTTGCCCGTTCTCGTCAGCTAATGAGTGCATCTTCCCCTCCTGTATATAGATGCCTCACTCCTGGTGCGGCGTTCCGCCCTGTCCTTGACGGGTTCGCTCTCCCCCGTGGGGCGAACCCGCCAAGGGGGCGGTGCGCTTCAGGTGATTGATGCCAGTAGCCAGATGATGCAGGAGTGGTGCGATCATTTTGGTGGGAAGTTTTTTGATGGAAAAACCGTCATAGGTATTCGACTTCCCCGATGGGGGAGATCGTGATATGGGGAGTGGGCGTGGACAAGCAAGGACTCCAAGCTCTGCTGCGCGAGAGCAGAGCACTCATCGACCCGGGGGCGTTCGGTCTTTTCCGGCCGACCCGGCAGGGCCGACGCGCGCCTGGGCTGACTCAGGCCCAGATGGATCAACTGTTGCATCGTGCCCATGGAACTTACAACCGGCTCGAAACCGGCAATTACCGCAATCCCCCCGAGGGGTTATTGCGGGACGTCGCGCGGTTGCTGGCCTTCACTGAGCACGAGTGGGAACTGCTGTGGCGGTATACCCGCCGCTGTGACCCGCCAACCGGCCTGAATCCCAGTTCCGGGCAGGAAATTGCCGCAATCTGGCGGGAGGTGATGGACGGCATATCGCACATGGCCTATGTGACCGACCAATCCTGGCGGGTCGTCACCTACAACCAGCCGTTCGCCGACCTGTTCCCCCGGGGCGAGGTCCCCGCCAACTCCATGCGGTGGATGGTGCTGGACCCCGAGGCGCGCGACATCCTCGCCAAGTGGAGCGAGTGCTGGCTTCCGCTGATACTCCCCCAATTCGGCGCCGCCCGCGCGGCCTTGCCCCACGATGAGACCCTCGCCGAGCTGGAGCGGGAGATACTCGCCGAGCCGGTCGCCGGGCCGATGTACCGAGCCGGCGGCGTCTCGCCCGGCGCGCACGCCTATCGTCATGAGCGCCCCATGAACCACTCTCTGCTGGGGCCGGGCTGGGTGCACCTGTGCCCGGCCGAGCCCATGGCATCGCGCGGCGCACGGCTGATGATCATCGTCTTCCATCCCGGCGAGGAGCGCCCCAACTGCCCGGAGGGCAGCCTGCGGGCCGATGGGTAACCCAAGTGGGTGACATTGGGCGACCCACCGTAAATGTCGACCTATCTCCGCGATGATCTGGTTCATTCTCAATGAACCGGTTTATCGACAATGGATAGGAGCGCCCCCATGCGTCGCATCCTCACCGCGGTTCTGCTCACGGCCGCTCTCATCGCCGGTGCGGAGACGGCCGCGTCCGCCGGCGACGGAGAGCTGTCGCTCAAGCCCAAGCCACGCAAGGGTGGGGACGTGGAGATCGTCAAGACGTCGACGACGGCCACCAACACGGCGATCGGTGTCGCCAAGTGCCGCGACGGCTTCCACGCCACCGGGGGTGGCTTCGAGGGAACCCGGGGGCAGTCCATCGCCCCCGACTTCACCCGCCCCACGGACGACGGCCGGGGTTGGACGGCGAGTCTCTCCACGCGCGTGCCGCAGCCGTCCAAGACGCTCACCATCACGGTGTTCGCCATCTGCCAGGAGGACTGACAGCCGGCTCGCCTTCGGTTTCCTGCCGTGTTCCCGCCGTGCTTCCCGTGGCCGCGCCTGCCCGGGAGCACGGCGGTGTGCAGGCTCAGGTCTCGTCGCGCATCAGGCGCAGGTACACCACGGAGAACAGCGCTCCCACCAACAGAAGGAGCAGCGCCACCGCCGTGCCATAGCCGATCAGCGACTTGAGGAACGCCTGGTCGTACATGAAGACAGGCAGCGTCTGGCTGCGATTGCCCGGACCGCCCCGGGTCATGGCCCAGATCAGACCGAACACGGAGAGTGTCTGGAGGGTGTTGAGCATCAGATTGGTGCCGATGGAACGGCGCAGCATGGGGAGCGTGATGTGCCAGAAGCGGCGCAGCCCGCCCGCGCCGTCCACCTCCGCGGCCTCGGTGATGTCCTGGGGGATCTCGGCGAGGGCGGCGGAGTAGACCAGCATCGAGAAGGCGGTGCCCCGCCAGACATTGGCGAAGGAGACCGCGAGGATGGGGAGGGTGAACAGCCAGTTCTGGGTGGGGAGATGAAGGTGATCGAGGATGGCGTTGAGGGTGCCGCGCCGGTTGAAGAAGGTGTAGAGGAGAAAGGCCGCCACGATCTCCGGGAGCACCCAGGCGGCGATCACGATCGAGCCCGTCAGCGCCCGGACGGGCCTGGATGCGCGCCGCATCAGCGCCGCCAGCAGGAAGCCGAGCGTGTTCTGGCCGACGATCGAGGACAGTACGGTGAAGAGCAGGGTCAGCACCACCGCATTGCGGAAATTGTCATCCGCGAAGGCCCGCCGGAAGTTGGCGAGACCGACGAAGGAGGCCGACTCCTGGCCGGTCAGCTGGGTATTGGTGAAGGCGAGGTAGACGCAGTAGGCGATGGGACCGGCCAGGAAGAGCAGCATCAGGACGGTCGCGGGGGCGATCGGTAGCCAGCGGGCGGCCCGTCGGGCCCGCACTCCGGGGGTCGTCGTGGTCATGACCCGCTGCCGCCGGTGATCGACGCGATTTGCTCGTCGTAGTGCCGGGCGGCCTGTGCCACGGAGGCATCTCCGGTGGTCACGGATTCCATGGCGTCCTGGATCGCGCCGGACACCTGGGGGTAGACGGGCAGGGCGGGCCGGTAGTGGGTGTCCTTGACCAGGCCGGTGAAGAAGTCGACGCCCGGCATGGAGGTGAGGTAGCGCCGGTCGGCGGCCACATCGTCGCGGACAGCGATCTCGGCGTCCCTGATCTCCCATTCGGTGGCGTTCTGTTGGGTCTGCAGCGTCTCGATGGCCTGCCAGGCCAGGTCGGCCTTGCCGGACTTGGCGGGGATCGACCAGGTCCAGCCGCCGGAGAGGCTGACCCTGCCGGGGGCCTGGCCGTGCTGGGTGGGGAAGGGGGCCTGTCCCAGCGTCTTCGACCACTGCGGCCAGGGCTTGGCGCCCCGCGGCAGCCAGTTCTGGGCGAGCCAGGAGCCGTCGAGGTCGATGGCGAGCTTCCCGGCCGGGAACCACTCGCTCTTCACCCGGGTGCCGATGTTGGGGTCGAGGGCGTCGGAGCGGTCGGGCCCGAGCTTCTCGGCGTAGACGGTGTGGATGAACTCCAGGGAGTCCTTGAACCCCTGGCTACCGGTCACCCACTTCTTCTCCCGGGGCCGGTAGAGCGGATCGGGCCCGGTGCCGTACAGCAGCATCTCAAAGCCCTGCATCACGGAGGCCTCGCCGGGCCCCTTTCCGGTGTAGACATTGAGCGGGATGACGCCGGGCACCGCGCGCTTGACGGTACGGGCCGCCTCGAGGACGTCCTGCCAGCTCTTGGGCCGCCAGTCGGCGGGCAGTCCGGCCTTGGCGAAGATGCTCTTGTCGAACCAGAGGCCTCTGGTGTCGGTGCCATCCGGTACTCCATAGGTCCTGCCGTCCTCGCTCCGCGCCGCGGTCTTGGCGCTGGGCAGGTAGTGGCTCCAGTCCCGCCAGGTGGACAGCTTGTCGTCCAGCGGTCTCAAGTAGCCGCTCTTGATGTCGGAGTTGATGAGGAAGGTGTCCTCGCGGATCAGATCGGGTGCGGTCTTGGGGGACCGCATCATCTGCTGGAGCTTGGTGTAGTAGTCGTTCTCGGCAGCCTGGATGGGAACCAGCTCGAGCTTCTTGCCGGGGTGGTCGTGCTCGAACTGCCGCTTGACCCCGGCCAGATAACCGTCCATTCTCCGGTCCTTGTTGTCCGTGCTGCGCTGGTAAGCGATCTTCACGGTGTTGGGGTCATGGTGGGAGTCATCGCCGCAGGCGGTGAGCGAGGCGGCGGCGATCGCCAGGGTGGCGAGGAGCACGGGGGCGGTGGGACGCATGGGGCGACCTCCTATGTCGGCACCTTGCTGCCCTCGTACGTTCCCGGGTCCGACCGCGGCTACGCGGTGGGTTACTGCCCGGTCAGCCACCGGTAATGGCCGACAGTGTGCCCTGTGGCCGATTCCTGATCGTAATGAACGAAAGGGTGATCGCCTTCGCAGCAGCATGCATAGTCACCGGGACGAGCCGCGAGAACGAGGAGGCGCCATGGCATCGGTGAGTGTGAACGGACGGCCGGACCGGACCCACTACCTCTATCTCGCGGTGATCGCCGCGGTGCTGGTCGGCATCGCGGTCGGCTTTGCCGCGCCCGGGGTCGCGGTGGAACTCAAGCCGCTGGGCACCGGGTTTGTGAACCTGATCAAGATGATGATCTCGCCCGTCATCTTCTGCACCATCGTGCTGGGCATCG
Source organism: Streptomyces xingningensis (assembly GCF_054957865.1). Taxonomy (NCBI): domain Bacteria; kingdom Bacillati; phylum Actinomycetota; class Actinomycetes; order Kitasatosporales; family Streptomycetaceae; genus Streptomyces; species Streptomyces xingningensis. The sequence goes on along the minus strand of NZ_JBDJPF010000066.1, from coordinate 35,385 downwards.
GTTCGGTGCGCAGGGCCGCCAAGGTCGGTGCGGTGGGCGGGCTCGCCCTGGGCTACTTCCTGCTGATGTCGAGCGTCGCGCTGCTCATCGGGCTGGCGGTGGGCAATGTGCTGGAGCCGGGCAGTGGGCTGCACCTGACCGACAGCCTGCGGCACGCGGGGGCGGCGCAGGCCAAGGGGGCACACGAGTCGACCGCCGACTTCCTGCTCGGCATGATCCCGACCACCCTGGTGTCCGCCTTCACCGGCGGCCAGGTGCTGCAGACGCTGCTGGTCGCGCTGCTGGCGGGTTTCGCCCTGCAGGCGATGGGCCCGGCGGGCGAGCCGGTGCTGCGGGGGATCGGGCATCTCCAGAAGCTGGTCTTCCGCATCCTGTCCATGATCATGTGGGCTGCTCCGGTGGGGGCGTTCGGCGCGATCGCGGCCCTGGTCGGGGCGACCGGCGTCGATGCGCTCAAGTCGCTCGCCGTCATCATGATCGGGTTCTATGTGACCTGTGTGCTGTTTGTGTTCGTGGTGCTGGGAACGCTGCTGCGGGTGGTGGCCGGGGTGAATATCTTTGTGCTGCTGAAGTATCTGGGGCGGGAGTTCCTGCTGATCCTGTCGACCTCGTCCTCGGAGTCGGCGCTGCCGCGCCTGATCGCGAAGATGGAGCACCTCGGCGTCAGCCGGCCGGTGGTCGGCATCACGGTGCCGACGGGCTACTCCTTCAACCTCGACGGCACGGCCATCTATCTGACGATGTCCTCGCTGTTCATCGCCGAGGCGATGGACAAGCCGCTGTCACTGGGCCAGCAGGTCTCTCTTCTGCTGTTTATGATCGTCGCGTCGAAGGGGGCGGCGGGTGTGACGGGTGCGGGCCTGGCGACGCTGGCCGGTGGACTGCAGTCCCACCGGCCGGAGTTGGTGGACGGGGTCGGCCTGATCGTGGGTATCGACCGGTTTATGAGCGAGGCCCGGGCGATGACGAACTTCGCGGGGAACGCGGTGGCGACGGTGCTGGTCGGGACCTGGACGAAGGAGATCGATCACGGCCGCGTCCGCGAAGTCCTGGACGGCCGACTGCCGTTCGACGAGGCGATGACGGCGGCGGACGGCGGGCACGCGCCGGAGCCGGAGGGCGACAAGGCGCCGGCCGTCGCCTGAGACAGGCCCTGGCGGGGGTCCGGGAAATCCCGGACCCCCGCCAGGGGTGGATCAGTTGGCCGAGTGGCTGCCGTCGTCACAGAACATCGGGATGTTCGGGTTGCTGCCCGGGTAGCCGTCCGGCACCTGCTGCAGGCTCCAGGGGTTTCCTCCGTTCCCCCGGATCTCGATCCCGCAGGTGCCGTACGCGGACGATCCGTTCTCGCCGTTCGCCATGGCGCCGAACTTCTTGAAGTTGCCGTCCTGCACCGGGCCGCTGGTGGGACGGCCCGCCTGGTCGACCTGGTGGCCGTCCAGGTAGAGGTACAGGCTCGGCATATAGCTCTGGTACACCAGGCCCAGCTTCGGCTCGTTGTTCTCGAAGTCGGGCACCGCCTGTGTGGACTTCACGGTGCCGTCGGTGCAGAAGCCCATGCTGAGGTTCTGCCAGATCGGTCCCGCCATGTTGAACAGCGATCCCTCGGCGATGTCGGTGCCCGACAGGCGCGCTTTGCGGAAGAACATGCTGTAGATGTCACCGGCAGTGTTGGCGACCTGGGGTGGCAGATCGCCCGACTCGGCCAGGGACTTCAACTTGTCCACCCACGCCGACACCTCGGAGTCCGCGTTCGAATGGGACAGCAGCGGCCGGTAGCCGATGGTCCCTCCGCTGACGTACTTCGTGGTGACGCACTTGCCGCTGTCGTCGATGGAGGTGGGCTTCTGGCCGGTGCGGTAGGCGATGCCCGGGGTGACGCCCGTCACCATCGGATTCGGCACCGTCCGGTGGTTCCCCGGCTCATTGGCGTCGTCCATCTCGAACGACAGGTCGGGCATCTTGACTCCGAGCGCGCCGTAGTCGTCAACCGTCGCCTTGACGAACGAGCGGACGAACCCCGCGATCTCGGTGTCGCCCGTTCGCCCCTTGGGCACCACGGACTCCGTACCCGGGATGATCTTCCCGTCCTCGCCGGTGACCCACTCGGCGTCGACATGCGTCTTGACCTTGTACGAGCGGTCGTTGTCGAAGCTGTGCTCGTCGATTGTCGAGGGCGGGTCGGCGATGGCGAAGTTCATCCAGTCCGCCTGGGACGGCCGCCGGTCCGGGTCGGTCCCGGCGGCATCGATGTCGGTCTCCCATTTCCGTGCGGCATCGTGGACATTGCTGCCGACGCAGTTGGCGTTGTGGGCGCCGTCCGTGCAGATGCCGAACTCCAGCATGCCCTTGAGCACCGCGGAGTTGTCGTAGGCCATGCCGCCGGTGGTGCGCGAGCGGCCCCAGTCGTAGAGGGTCTGCCGCGTCCGCATCGGCGTCTTCAGCAGATAGGGGGTGTCGGTGTCCAGGTTCTGGTTGCTCCGGAACACGGACACTGCGTCGAAGGTGTGGTGCTCGTACTTGGCGTTGACCGGTATGAAGGCGAGTGCGTCATAGGCGACTGTGCTGTCACCGGAGCTGCTGTCCTTGGTGACATTGGTCAGTGAGACCCGGGCGTTCGAGCCCAGCTCGAAGTAGCCGATGTCCACCCAGTCGTTGGATGCCTTGCTCTGGTCGACGATCCTTTCCACGACCCGCCCGCTCTTTGTCATGATCTGGTAGCGGGCCGACTTCGTCTTGAGCCCCAGATATGGCATAAACGCCCGGACCTTGTACACCTTGTCCGCGAGCTGCGGCTTCCAGGTACCGGTCGTCACCAGCAGGTTGTCGAAATTGTTGGGCTCGCGGCCGTGGGAGAACCAGTAGTGGCCGCCGAAGCCGCCGCCGATCTGGTGCAGGTCCTCCCGCGCCTCGTAGCGCCCCTGCTCGTCGGCAGTGAACGACCACTCGAAGTTGCCGCTGCTGGACCAGGCGCGGGCGCCGCAGCGGCTGGACGGGGCGTCGTCCGGTTCGTCGTCCACGAGCACGGTGCCGCTGGGCAGGTCCCCGGAGCCACAGGGGCCGGGGTTCGGGTTGGCGTCACCGGGCTCGGCGCGGACCGTTTTGTAGGTGAGGTACTCATTGCCGCACTGCCGGCCCCCCGGGGACGGGTTCGTACCGCAGTTCTTCCAGGTGGCGTCGTGCCGGAACCAGTGTGGGGTGTAGCAGGCCTCGTCGTGGCAGACCGGCGGAGCGGCCGGGTCACAGGCGTTGCTGTCGTCACAGAAAGTGCGCCGCGGCGGCAGGATGGCCGTCGAGCGGTCAGCGGCGAGGGACCACCAGGCGGCCGAATAGCCATGGGTGTTGCCCCCGTTGCGGTTGCCGTTGTCGTCATACGAGCGTCCGGCGTCGAGCGGGTAGGCGCCCCAGCCCATCACCTTCTCCTCATACGGCCAGTGCTGCGGGTGGGCGGCGTCCGCGTAGTGGTTGTTGTCCAGGAACGGCAGCCGGTCGGCGGGATACTTGGGGTTGGCCGGATTGTTGCCCCAGCCCAGACCCCAGGCACCGGACGGGTCCTTGCCGGGCGGGTTGAAGCCGGCGTTGTAGTTCCAGACGGCGGCGAACCAGTTCTCCGGGCGGGCCGGGTCGTCGTCGTTCAGCCGGATGGTGCTGCCCGGGGTGTGAAGTTCGTTCCACTTGTCCTGGAGGATCTGCGTGGAGTACGCGATGCCGGTGGCGTAGTCGAGGGCGACCGCGCGCTGCTGGTCCGAAGGAAGGGGCGTCTCGCCAGGCTTGGCGTGCCCGGCCATGCGCATGCCGTCGGTGGCCTGTCCGACGCCGTAACCGCAGTCGGCCCGCTCCCAGTTGATCTTCCAGATGAGCTTGGGGTCATAGCCCGGGGTGCCGGCGTAGATGTTGGTGCCGTAGAAGTTGCTGACCAGCGGGTTGCCGTATTCGCCCGGCTCGGCGTGCGAGCTGGCCTGCCAGAGGTTGGACTCCGAGGCGAGGATGCCCAGCAGCACCTGGGCCGGGATGCGGCCGCCGGTGTTGAGGGTGCGCGGTGGGAACATGCCCTGCGGAGTCCAGGCCGACAGGCCCGAGTTGTGCCAGTTGCCGGGCCGGTTGACATTGCCGGATATCAGCAGTCCGCGGATGGCCATGTCGGCGGCCCACTCGATCTGGTTGGGCGTGGGCTGCATGACCTGGGTCCGTACGTCGTTGCGGGGCACCGAACAGTAGCGTTCGTCGTCCACCGGGTCGTGCGAGACGTCTCCCGGTGCCGCCGTCTTCTTCCCGGCCAGGGCCTTCTTGGCTGCGCCCGCTCCGCCCGTGACATACGGCAGCAGCGGGGACGGCTTTCTGCCGCCCGTCCGGTCCGATGTCTTGCCGGTACCGACCGAGAAGGTGAGGTCCTTGCCGCTGCCGGTGGCCTTCGCGGTGATGTCCACCGGCTCCGGTCCGTCGCGGCGGGCGCGGTCCAGGGGTGAGGCGACCTTGTCCGCGAGGTGCCGCGGGACCGCCTGGGTGACGGCCAGCTTCCCCTCGACGGACAGCTCCGCCCGGCCGGGTACGTCCGTCCTGCGCTGGATGGTCTTCGGCAGGCCGCTGCCCTGCGGGCGGGAGTCGCCGGTCAGGAAGACCGTGCCGCCCGCGCCCTGGACCAGGCCGACGTCACCCAGCTTGCCGTTCGCCACGGTGGCGACCTTGCGGCCCTTGAGGTACTGGACGACAGCCTTGTCGCCCTTGCCGTCCGCGGGTTCCAGGAAGGCCATGCCGCCGTCGGCGTCCGGGCGCAGCCGCAGGGGCGTCTGGCGGGTGGTGGCCAGCAGCTCGGTCCGGCCCGAGCGGGTCAGGCGCAGCAGGCGCGGGCCCGAGGCGGCGACCACGTCGGTGCCGACCGGGACGGCGGAGGTCGCCTGCCCGTTGACGGTGTGGGTGGCGACGGCCTTGCCGGTGGATGCGTCGATCGTCTGCAGCCGGGTCTGCTCGGTCTTCCCCTCGGCGGCGGCCTGGGTGATCACGGCGGTCTCACCGGTGCCGCACCCGGGGTTGAAGTAGGCCAGGCTCGCGTTCAGCGGCAGTTTGGTCACCTTGCCGGTGTCCAGGTCCACGACCGCGGTGAACGCGCCCCGGTCAAACAGGTGTTGGCGGTTGGCGAATCCGCGCGGGGCGTAGACCGCCACGGCCCGCCGGCCGGAGCCGGTCACACAGGCGTTGCCGATCCACTGGTCGGTCTCCAGGCCCGGCTCGGAGAGGGTGGCGGCGGTGCGCCAGGTGTAGCCGGATTTGCCCTCGGCGACCAGCACATGGAAGCCGGACGCGTCCCCGGCCGTCGTCCAGGCGCGGTCGGTGGACTTGCTCCAGTCCTTGCCGAGGGCGGCGCCCCGCTCGGCGGGGGCGATCGTGTCGGGGGAGGCCGGGGCCTGGGCGGCCGGCCGGGTGGCATCTTGCTGCTGCCCGGCCCATGCGGGGCCCTGCAGCAGTCCGGTGAGCGTGGCCGTCACCGCTGTCAGAGCTGTGGTGACGGCCAGGACCGGGGTTTTGCGGGATCTTCGGTAAAGCCTCAAGGGGGTCTCCGTTCTCTGGAATCTCATGTGCCGCATACGGCACATGACGGACCGTCGGATCGCTTTGTGGAGCACAGAAGCGATCCGACGGACGGCTCAGAGGGTGAGTCATTGCGCGCCACGGCCGGAGCGGCCGTGGAGACGGGGGACGGTTTTGTGCGGCGTTCAACGCAAGGAAGCAGGCCGGATCAGTCCGGCTCGGCCGGATTCACCGGCCGTCACATGCCGGGGATGGGCGTGTCTTTCCGGTCACCTCAGAGTGAGACTGCGCCTGACGACCGCCCTGTTGCGCTCCTTGACCCTGTCGAGTTCGGCCTTCTTGGGTGCGAGCAGCCGTGTCTGGATCCGGGAGTCGGCGCTGAACCATACGTCGAGGAGTCCGGTGGACTGTTTGCAGTCGACTTCGGTGACTGCGATCTGCTTCGCCTCGGGGCTGCTGCCCCAGCCTTCCTCCGTCCGGCCCTGGGTGATTTCGAGTGGGGTCTTGTAGTCGTAGCCCGCTGTCTTCATGCATGCGGACCAGGAGGCGAGTGCCTGAACCACCTCGGGGTCGCTCAGCGACTGCTTGAAGGCTTCGCCGTTGATGTCGTTCGCGGTGGTTTCGTCCTGGGTGCCCACGACCTGCCGCGCTTCGGCGATGCAGCCGCCTTTGGGCACGGGCTTTCCATTGATGGTGTTCAGGGCTTCGCCCTTGTCGTTCTTCCCGTAGAGGACGTCCAGTTGGGCGGCGGTCCGGGTCCAGGTGGGCGGCTCGGCCGGGCCGCCGGGCATGTCATAGCCCCACTGCTCGGCGGTCGCCCGGTCGCTGAGTCCGTAACGACGCCCGAGGTTCGCCGCGTTGTCGGCGAATGCGGGGCGTTTGCTCTGTCCGACGGGCGGGTCGTAGGTCAGTCCGAGACGCGTCATGCAGGACTGTTCGAGCTTCAGTTCGGCGTCGTCCTGCGCGATCGCGTCCGTATGGGGGATCAGGTACTGCTCCACGGGCAGTACGCGGCTCTGGAGCAGACCGCGGTGAGTGGCGGAATCCGGCGCCTTGGCCGGCGCCGGTGCCGCGGCGCTCACCGGGGACGCATGGTCCGCCGTGTGATCGGCCGCGTACCAGGTGAGTCCGGAGACCGCGGCCACGAGCAGCGCCGCGGAGGTGACCTTCAGGGGTATGCGATCGGCCATGGCTACCTGGTCTCCCGCCAGCTGGAGGCGTTGTTGTTCCGCACGGCCGAGTTGAGGCTCCCGTACGTGTCCTGAGGGAAGTGGTGGAACGGCCCCTCGTAGTAGGAGTTGTAGTACACGGCGTGACCGACCCAGTCCTGATTGGCCACCGCGGCTGCGGCATTCTTCAATTCATGCCCGTTCCCCCCGGCCTCCTCGGGCCAGCATTCTATTTGCACTCCCAGGTGAAACGGAATGATGGCATGTCCGGGCTGGTTCCGGAATTCGTATCGAGTGGTCACGCCATGCTCTGCGCGGCCCCAATGGTCCGTGATCGATCGGTTCGTCAGGAAGCAGGCGTTCTGCATGACGCCGTTTTTCGGGCCGTAGTAGAAGAGCCCCATGCACGAGCCGACATTGGAGCTGCACACGTCATAGGTGTACTCAATGCGGTCGGCCGAGGCCGGTGATGCCGAGGACAGGGTTATGGCCGCCGCGAATGCGGCCGTGGTGGCGGCCACCCCGGATGTTCTGCTCCGCCATTTCTTTTTCTGTCTTTCGGAGTTTTCGTTCATATCGAAATTGTCAGAGGTTTGACAGGGACAGGCCAGTTCTGATCAGGACGCCCTCCGTCGGGAACGGATCACACGGGAGGTGCCGGACCGGACATCAGGCGACGGTCGGCCGTCGGCTGAAATGGCGCGTTCCCCCCTTGTGTCCGAAGCATCTGGCCGGAATTGAAGGCATTCTCAAACCAGGGATACGGTCTGGTTGATCATGGCTGGAAAGTATCGGTTCTTATTTGCCGCCAAGCGGCTCAACAGCCCCGATATCAGAGAAATTCGCCCGCTCGCCGCACCGCCCCGGCCAGCGTCTCAAGGGGACCTCCGGAGTCTGGGATTTCGCAGGTGACATCCGGCCCATGACGGCCCGTCAAACCGCTGTCCTGGTGCCGCAACGGTCTGACGGGCGTGGGGGGAAGGCGGCTCTGTGGTCACCTCAGGGCGAGGCTGCGCTTGACGACGGACCGGTTGTGTTCCTTGGCCTTGTCGAGTTCGGCCTTCTTGGGCGTGAGCAGCTTGTTCTGGATGCGGGACTCGGTGTTGAGCCACACGTCGAGCAGCCCGGTGGACTGTTTGCAGTCGACCTCGGCGACCGCGATCTGCTTCGCCTCGGGGCTGCTGCCCCATTCCTCGTCCGTCCGGTTCTGGGTGATCTCGAACGGGGTCCTGTAGTCGTAGTCCTTCGTCTTCATGCACGCGGACCAGGAGGCGAGTGCCTGCACCACCTCGGGATCGGCCATCGACTGCGTGAAGCTCTCGCCGTTGATTTCGTTCGCGGCGGTTTCGTCCTGGGTGCCGACGACCTGCCGCGCCTCGGCAGTGCATCCGCCCTCGGGTACGGACTGCCCGCCGATGGTGGTCAGGACCTCGCCCTTGTTGTTCTTCCCATACAGGGCGTCCAGTTGGGCACTGGTCCGACCCCAGGCCGGTGGCTCGCTCTTGCCGCCGGGCAGTTCGTAACCCCACTGCTCGGCGGCTGCCCGGTCGGTGAGGCCGTAACGGCGGTCGAGATTGGCCGAGTTGTCGCCGACGGCGGCGCGTTTGGCTTGGCCGACCGGGGGGTCGTAGGCGAGTCCGAGGCGCGTCATGCACGCTTGTACGGCCTTCAGCTGGGCCGCGTCCTGGGCGACCGCGTCGGCATGGGGGATCAGATACTGCTCCACGGGCAGCGCACGGTTCTTGAGCAGACCGCTGCGCAGGGCGAGTTCCGGTGCCTTGGCCGGCGCCGGTGCCGCGGCGCTCACCGGGGACGCATGGTCCGCCATGTGATCGGTCGCGTACCAGGTGAGTCCGGCGACGGCGGCGACCAGCAGTGCCGTGGAGGTGACCTTCAGGGGTATGCGATCGGCCATGGCTACCTGTCCTCCCGGTAGCTGGAAGCGTTGTTGTTCCTCAGCAGCACGGGGAACCGCCCGAGAAAGTCCTGCGGAACGCGGACGCCATATCCCTCGTAGTAGGAGTTGACGAATACGTCGTGCGCGACCCAGTCCTGGTTCGCTACCGCGGCAGCGGCATTCTTCAATTCACTCCCGGATCCGTAGTATGTGGGCCAGCATGCCGTATCCACTCCTAGTCGGAAGCGGATGATGTCGTGTCCGGGTTGGTTCCGGAATTCGTACCGAGTGGTCACGCCGTGCACTGTGCGGCCCCAGTGGTCGACGATCGAACGGTTCGTCAGGAAGCATGCGCTGTGGATCACGCCGCCCTTGTTCGGCCCGTAGTAGAACAGGCCCATGCACGCACCGACATTGGAGCTGCACAGATCGTAGGTGTACTCGATTCGGTTGGCCGAGGCCGGAGATGCCGAGGACAGAGTCATGGTCGCCGCGAATGCGGCCGCGGCGGCGGCCATGCCTGCCGATCTGCGGCGCCATCTCTTTTTCTGTTTTCCGGGGCTATTCATGACGGAATTATTGAGGGACTTGACATAGTCGAGCCAGCTTTGATCAGGCCGCCCTCCGTGGGGTACGGACCGCACGGGAGGTGCCGGACCGGACATCGGGTGGCGGTTGGCGGTCAACCAAAATGGCGTGTTCCCCCCTTGTGTCCGGAGGGATTGGCCTGGATTGAAGGCGTTCTCAAACCGGGTGTGCGGTATGGTTGATCATGGCTGGAAAACGTTGGTCCCGCCGTACTGTCAAACGGCCCAACTGCCCTGATGCCGGGGGGATTCACCCACGTCGCGCTACCCCGGCCGCAGCCACACCGTCGCCAGCGGCGGCAAGGTCAGCGTCATGCTGGACGGATGCCCCCGGTGGCGCACCGGCTCCGTCTTGACCGGGTCCGGGTTGCTGACGCCGCCGCCGCCGTAGCGGAGCGCATCCGTGTTGAGGCACTCCTCCCAGACGGTGTGCCGGGTGGGCACCCCCAGCCGGTAGCCATGCCGCACCACCGGCGAGAAGTTGCTGACCGCCAGCAGTGGCGAGCCGTCCGCGGCGAAGCGCAGAAAGGCGAAGATGTTGTCCTCGGCCGCATCGCCGTCCACCCAGGCGAACCCCTCCGGCACGGTGTCCCGCTGCCAGAGCGCGGGTGTGGCGCGATAGCGCGCGTTGAGGTCGCGCACCAGATCCCGTACGCCCCGGTGGTCGGGCTCGGCCGCGTAGGAGGGGTCCAGCAGCCACCAGTCGGGGCCATGCCCCTCCGACCACTCCGCGCCCTGGGCGAACTCCTGCCCCATGAAGAGCAGTTGCTTGCCCGGGTGGGCCCACATAAAGCCCAGGAAGGCCCGGTGGTTGGCGCGCTGCTGCCACCAGTCGCCGGGCATCTTGGAGACCAGGGAACGCTTGCCGTGCACCACCTCGTCGTGCGAGATGGGCAGTACATAGTTCTCGCTGTAGGCATAGACCATGGCGAAGGTCATCTCGCCGTGGTGGTACTTGCGGTGCACCGGCTCCTTCGCCACATATTCCAGGGAGTCGTGCATCCAGCCCATGTTCCACTTCAGCCCGAAGCCCAGCCCGCCGAAGCCGCCCGCGCCCACATGGTGGGTGGCCCGGGTGACGCCGTCCCAGGCGGTGGACTCCTCGGCGATGGTGACCACACCGGGGCAGCGGCGGTAGACGGTGGCGTTCATCTCCTGGAGGAAGGCCACCGCGTCGAGGTTCTCCCGGCCCCCGTGGACATTGGGCGACCACTGACCGGACTCCCGGGAGTAGTCGAGGTAGAGCATCGAGGCCACCGCGTCCACCCGCAGGCCGTCGAGGTGGAACTCCTCGCACCAGTACACCGCGTTCGCCACCAGGAAGTTGCGGACCTCCGGGCGGCCGTAGTCGAACTCCAGCGTCCCCCAGTCCGGGTGGGCCGCCCGCGCCGGATCCTGGGGCTCGTACAGCGGCCGGCCGTCGAACTCGGCCAGCGCCCAGTCGTCCCGGGGGAAGTGCGCCGGAACCCAGTCGACCAGCACCCCGATGCCCGCCTGGTGCAGCGCGTCGACCAGGTACTTGAAGTCATCGGGGGTGCCCAGCCGCGCCGTCGGGGCGTAGAAGCCGGTGATCTGGTAGCCCCAGGAACCGCCGAAGGGATGCTCGGCGACGGGCATCAACTCCACATGGGTGAAGCCCAGATCCCGGACATAGGTGGGCAGCTGCCCGGCAAGCTGACGATACGTCAATCCTGGTCGCCAGGACGGCAGGTGCACCTCGTACACCGAGAACGGTGCCTCGTGCACGGGCCGTTCGCCGCGGCGGGCCAGCCACTCGGCGTCCTGCCAGGCGTGGTGCGAGGCATGGACGATCGAGGCGGTGGCCGGTGGTGCCTCGGTGCGCCGCGCCATCGGATCCGCGCGCAGGGTGTGCGAGCCGTCGGGGCGGGTGAGCTCGAACTTGTAGAGCGCGCCCTCGCCGACGTCCGGCAGAAAGAGCTCCCAGACCCCCGAGGCGCCCAGCGAGCGCAGGGGATGTCCGGTGCCGTCCCAGTGGTTGAAGTCGCCCACCACCCGCACCCCTTGGGCATGGGGCGCCCACACGGTGAAGCGGGTCCCGGTCACCCCCTGGTGGGTCATCGGCCGGGCGCCGAGCGCCCGCCACAGCTCCTCGTGCCGGCCCTCGCCGATCAGGTGCAGGTCGAGCTCACCGACGGCGGGCAGGAAGCGGTAGGGGTCGTGGACCTCGGTCTCGGTGCCCTCATAGGCCACCACCAGCCGGTAGTCCGGGACCTCCTTGAGCGGCAGCACCCCCGCGAAGACCCCGTCCCCCTCGTCGATCAGCTCCGCGCGCAGCCCCTTGGCGACGACCGTGACCGCCCGGGCGAACGGCCGCAGCGCCCGGAACGCCACCCCGCCCGGGGCGTGGTGCGCCCCGAGCAGCGCATGCGGATCGTGGTGGGCGCCGTGCAGCAGCCGTCCGCGTTCCGCCTCGTCCAGCGGCCGGGCGGGCCGCACGCCGCGGCGGGTGGGAGCCGGTTCGGGCGAGGACTTCTTCGGCCGGTCCGGACCGGGCAGGAAGGTGGCCGGGATGTGCCCGGGCTCCGGTTCGCGGCGTGCCGGGCGGGACGGCGGTCGTGCGGTCACGGGGTGGTCCTCCCAAGTGGGTGTCGTCGCTGGTGAGTTGAGGGGGCGTCCGCTACGCTCCGCCCGCCGCCCGGTCCGGGCCGTCGGCCTGGGCGGCCAGCCTGCGGATCGCGGACATCGGGACGGGCAGCCAGTCCGGCCGGTGGCGGGCCTCGTAGAGGACCTCGTAGACGGCCTTGTCCGTCTCGTGCGCGCGCAGCAGGCGAGGGTCCTCACGGGGATCGCGGTGGACGGACGCATACCCCTCGCAGAAGGCGTCCCGGGCCCGCCCGGCCCAGCTGCCGCCGGCCCGGCCCACCGCCGCCGCATAGTCGAAGGAGCGCAGCATGCCCGCGATGTCCCGGGCGACGGGCTGTGGCTGGCGGCGCTCGGCCAGTGGGCGGGCGGGTTCCCCCTCGAAGTCGATCAGGGACCAGCGTCCGTTCTCGGCGGTGCGCAGCGTCTGCCCCAGGTGCAGGTCGCCGTGGATGCGCTGGGCGGGACGGGTGTGCCCGGCGCGGCCGAGGAGGGCGAGCTCGTCGTATGCGGTGCGCAGCGCCGACCGGTAGGGGCGCAGGGCCGGGACGGCGTCGGCGGTGAGGTCCAGCCGGTGGGTCATCGCGGTGGCGAGCCGTTCCAGCTGGGGGCGGCGCAGCAGGACGGTGGGCAGTGCTCCGGCGAGCGCGCGGTGCACCTCGGCGGTGGCATGGCCGAGGGCGCGGGCGGGGGCGGTGAACTCGGCCTGGACGGCGAGTGCGCCGAGGGCGAGCTGCCAGCCGTCGGCGGAGCCGGGCAGATAGGGCTGGAGCACGCCGAGGGTGAGGGGTTCCGGGTGGGCGTCCGGCAGTTCCGCCTCGAACCAGGCGGCGGGTGCGGGCACCCGGGAGCAGCCGGTGCGGGCGAGTGCGCGGGGCAGTTCGAGGTCGGGGTTGGTGCCGGGGCCGACCCGGCGGAAGAGCTTGAGGATGTAGGTGTCGCCGTACACCGTCGAGGAGTTGGATTGCTCGGCGCCGAGCAGGCGGGGCGCGAGGCCGGATGGGATGGCGGTCTCCGGTTCCCGGCTGAAGCGCAGCGGGCCGAGCCGTCCGGGGGACCGCAGCCGTTCCAGGAGCAGCGAGGCGAGGCGGGGGTCGGCGAGCCCCTCGTAGAGGGTGCGGCCGCGCAGCGGTCCGTCGGCCGGGCGGCCGATGAGCGCGGGGCCGAGCTGGGGTGGCAGGACGTCCTGGACGCCGAGCAGCAGCTGGTAGCAGTCGTCGGTGTGGTCCGCCGCCCGGGGGCCCGGCTGCCGGGCGCGGACCAGCAGGTGCAGCAGGCCGGGGGAGTTGCCGCCGGGGGTGCGGTGGAGGAGTTCGGTGGCCGCGACGAGGGTGAAGCCGGTGATGGGGTGGCCCTTGCCGGCGAACCAGCGTTGCCGGGGCAGCCACTGGGTGAGCAGCGGGACGAGTGAGTCGAGCGGGTCGGTGGCGGTGTCGGTGAGGTGAGGGAGTGGTGCGGCATCCGACATGGCGTCGCGTCCTTTCCCCGGGGCACACGACAGATTGGGCAAAGTGTCCCGGATTGCGGCTTTGTCTGGTGCGCGGTGCGGGACGTGTCGGACGAGGATCGTCCGTACGGTCGGGGAGGTCTCCGGGGCCCCGGGTCCGAGGACCCGGAACCCCTTGGGGCGGGGTGCTCAGGTGGCCGGTACGGCCGTGGGGGCGTTGCGGCGCAGCCGGAACCAGTAGAAGCCGTGCCCCGCCAGGGTCAGCAGATAGGGCAGTTCACCGATGGCGGGGAAGCGCACCCCGCCGATGAGTTCCACGGGGTGGCGGTTGTTGAAGGTCCGGAGATCGAGCTCGGTCGGCTGTGCGAAGCGGGAGAAGTTGTTCACGCAGAGAACAAGGTCGTCCCCGCCGTCCCCAGTTGGCGGAGCCTCCCGCAGAAAGGCCAGCACCGCGGGGTTGCTGGAGGTCAGTTCGGTGTACGAGCCCAGCCCGAAGGCCGGGTTCTGCTTGCGGATCTCGATCATCCGGCGGGTCCAGTGCAGCAGCGAGGAGGGGCTGCTCATGGCCGCCTCGACATTGGTGACCTGGTAACCGTAGACCGGATCCATGATGGTCGGAAGGTAGAGTCGGCCCGGGTCGCAGGAGGAGAAACCGGCGTTGCGGTCGGGCGTCCACTGCATGGGCGTGCGCACCCCGTCGCGGTCGCCCAGCCAGATGTTGTCGCCCATGCCGATCTCGTCGCCGTAGTAGAGGATCGGCGAGCCCGGCAGCGACAGCAGCAGGGCGGTGAACAGCTCGATCTGGTTGCGGTCGTTGTCGAGCAGCGGGGCGAGACGGCGCCGGATGCCGATGTTGGCGCGCATCCGGGGATCCTTGGCGTACTCCGCGTACATGTAGTCGCGCTCTTCGTCCGTGACCATCTCGAGGGTGAGCTCGTCATGGTTGCGCAGGAAGATGCCCCACTGGCAGCGGGAGGGGATGGCCGGGGTCTTGGCCAGGACCTCGGAGACCGGATAGCGCGACTCGCGCCGCACGGCCATGAAGATGCGCGGCATCACGGGGAAGTGGAACGCCATATGGCATTCGTCGCCGCCCTTGGCGTAGTCGCCGAAGTAGTCGACCACATCCTCCGGCCACTGGTTGGCCTCCGCCAGCAGCACGGTGTCCGGGTAGTGGGCGTCGATCTCGGCCCGCACCCGCTTGAGGAACTCATGCGAGCGGGGCAGGTTCTCGCAGTTGGTGCCCTCCTCGGCGAACAGGTACGGGACCGCGTCCAGCCGGAAGCCGTCGATGCCCAGATCCAGCCAGAACCGCAGGGCGGCCAGGATCTCCTCCTGCACCGCCGGGTTCTCGTAGTTGAGGTCCGGCTGGTGGGAGAAGAAGCGGTGCCAGTAGTACTGCTTGCGCACCGGGTCGAAGGTCCAGTTCGAGGTCTCGGTGTCGACGAAGATGATCCGGGCGTCCTGGTACTGCTTGTCGTCGTCGGCCCAGACGTAGTAGTCGCCGTACGGGCCGTCGGGATCGGTGCGCGACTGCTGGAACCAGTCGTGCTGATCGCTCGTATGGTTCATGACAAAGTCGATGATGACGCGCATGCCCCGCTGGTGCGCCGCGTCCACGAACTCCACGAAGTCCGCCAGGTCGCCGAACTCCGGCAGCACCGAGGTGTAGTCGGAGACGTCATAGCCGCCGTCCCGCAGCGGGGACCGGAAGAAGGGCGGCAGCCACAGGCAGTCGACGCCCAGCCACTGCAGATAGTCCAGCTTGGAGGTCAGCCCCTTGAGGTCGCCGATGCCGTCGCCGTCACTGTCCTGGAAGGAGCGTACGAGGACCTCATAGAACACCGCTCGTTTGAACCAGTCGGGATCCAGGTCCTTGGCGGGAGTGTCTTCGAAGGTGTCCGGTACGGGCTCGTTGACGATCATGATGTGGGTGACCCTCCGATCGGTGAGGACGGTCGCAGCGAGAATACGTGCGCGGGCGCGATCGATCGGCCCGGCTCAAGGCGCACATAGTTGTCCCTGCCCCAGTGATAGGTCTCTCCGGTGAGCTCGTCGCGCACCGGGACGGACTCGTGCCAGTCGAGGCCGAGCGCCGCCATGTCCAACGAGACCATCGCCTCCTGGGTGTGGTGGGGGTCGAGGTTGACGACGGTCAGCACACAACTGCCGCGGGACCCTCCGGAACTCTTGGAATAGGCGATGACCGCGTCGTTGTCGGCGTGGTGGAAGTGCAGGCCGCGCAGCCGGCGCAGCGCCGGATGGCGCCGCCGCAGCCGGTTGAGCACCGTGATCAGCGGGGCCAGGCTGCGCCCCTCGCGCTCGGCCGACTCCCAGTCCCTGGGCCGCAGTTGGTACTTCTCCGAGTCCAGGTACTCCTCGCTGCCCGGGTGCGCGGGGACGTTCTCGCACAGCTCGTATCCGGCGTAGACGCCCCAGGACGGCGACAGCGTGGCCGCGAGCACCGCCCGTACCTCGAAGGCCGCCCGGCCGCCCTCCTGCAGGTAGGCGTGCAGGATGTCCGGGGTGTTGACGAAGAAGTTGGGCCGCATCACGGCCGCCGCCTCCCCGGTGAGCTCGCCGAGGTAATCGGTCAGCTCCTGCTTGGTGTTGCGCCAGGTGAAGTAGGTGTACGACTGCTGGAAGCCGATCGCGGCCAGGGTGCGCATCATCGCGGGCCGGGTGAACGCCTCGGCGAGGAAGACCACATCGGGGTCGGTGCGGCCCAGCTCCGCGAGGACCCGCTCCCAGAAGACCACCGGCTTGGTGTGCGGATTGTCCACCCGGAAGATCCGCACCCCGTGGTCCATCCAGAAGCGCAGCAGGCGCAGCGTCTCGCGGACGATGCCGCCGAAGTCCTCGTCGAAGGCGAGCGGATAGATGTCCTGGTACTTCTTGGGCGGGTTCTCGGCGTGGGCGATGGTGCCGTCCGCCCGGTGGTAGAACCACTGGGGGTGCTTGTCGACCCAGGGATGGTCGGGGGAGCACTGCAGCGCGAAGTCCAGCGCCACCTCCAGGCGCAGCTCGCGCGCGCGCTCCACGAAGTGGTCGAAGTCGGCGAGGGTGCCCAGCTCCGGGTGGACCGCGTCATGCCCGCCCTCGGCCGAGCCGATCGCCCAGGGGCTGCCCACATCGCAAGGCCCGGCGCTCAGCGCATTATTGGGACCCTTGCGGTAGGAGGTGCCGATGGGATGGATGGGCGGGAGGTAGACGACATCGAAGCCCATCGCCGCGACCGCCGGGAGGCGCCGGGCGGCGGTGCGGAACGTACCGCCGCGGGGCGGCCGTCCGTCCCGGGGGAGCACCGCGCCCTCCGAGCGCGGGAACAGCTCGTACCAGGAGCCGAACAACGCCCGTTCCCGCTCGACCAGCAGCGGCAGCGGCCGGGTGGTGGTGACCAGTTCGCGCAGCGGGTGGGCGGCCAGGGCCGTGGTGACCTCGGCGGCCAGGGCCGCGGCCAGCCGCTCCTCGGCCGGGCGGTGCGCGGCGCGCAGCGCGTCCGCCGCGGCCAGCACCGCCTCCCGGCCGGCGTTCTTGGGCACCCCGGTGGCGGCCCGTTCGTACAGCCGGGCGCCCTCCTCCAGCACCAGCTCGGTGTCGATCCCGGCCGGTACCTTGATCCGGGCGGCCTGGCGCCAACTGCCGACCGGATCGCTCCAGGCCTCCACCGCGTAGCTCCAGCGGCCCGCCGAGTCCGGGGTGACCTCCGCGCCCCAGCGGTCCGTGCCCGGGGCCAACTCCCGCATGGGAGACCAGGGTCCACAGCGGCCCGCCGCGTCCCGCAGCACCACATTCGCCCCCACGGCGTCATGGCCCTCGCGGAACACGGTGGCGGTGACCTCGAAAGTCTCGCCCACCACCGCCTTCGCGGGTCTGCGGCCGCAGTCCACGAGGGGGGCGAGGTCCAGGACGGGAATGCGACCGATCATGGAATCACCTGGGAGTTCGACGGAAACCGGAGGACCGGCTCGGGATCTGGCGAGTTCTGCTCTTTCTATCCGCTTCGCCGGCCGTCGGCGGTGCGCGGGCATGACCGCTCCGGCCCGCGTCACCCGGGTGGGCGGAAACGGAAGCGAAGCGGAATCCGGATGGCGGCCAAGATGACGGACGGGCGTTTCTGTATACCGGGGGAGCTTTCCCATCAGGCCCGGGCAGGCATGCCCGCACCGTACGAACTACCGGTGCGTAGTTCCCATGGCACCGCCTGAGGAGGGATGCCCCACCACCGTCACCCGTACGGAGTCTGCTCGCCGGGCCGACGGGCTGCAACGTGACGAAGCGGGGTGGCCAACAGCCGGACGGGGGAAACGCGCCCTGGCAAAGCCTTCGAAGGTCGCAGCGACTTCTGGCCTTAGACACTGCTGGTGGACGCGGGACGTATTTCTGGGTCGTACCAGCGCAGCAACACCTGCCCACCCCTCGTCGGACGTCAACTACGCGCGCTGCGGCTGACGTTGCCGCAGCATCGGTTCAGGCGTAAGAGCGCACTTGGCGGCTTGGCCCCGAACCGCCGGTGCCGCACCGCTACCGTCGTGCGGGTGAAGGCCATTCGTCGATTCAGCGTGCGCCCCGTCCTTCCGGAGCCCCTACGACCGCTCAGCGAGCTGGCGCGCAATCTGCGCTGGTCCTGGCACCCCGAGACCCGTGAGCTGTTCCAGACCCTCGACCCCGAGGGCTGGCGGGCCGCCGACGGCGATCCGCTGCGGCTGCTGGGCGCCGTCTCCGCCACCCGCCTCGCCACCCTCGCCGCCGACCGCCGCTTCCGCCGCCGGCTCGCGGCCGCCGCCGACGACCTGCAGGACTACCTCACCGGCCGCCGCTGGTACCAGGAACAGCCGCCCGGACTCCCGGCCGCCGTCGCCTACTTCTCGCCCGAGTTCGGCATCACGGCCGCCCTTCCCCAGTACAGCGGAGGCCTGGGCATCCTGGCCGGCGACCATCTGAAGTCCGCCAGCGACCTGGGCGTCCCGCTGATCGGCGTCGGACTGCTCTACCGGCACGGCTACTTCCGGCAGTCCCTCTCCCGCGAAGGCTGGCAGCAGGAGCACTATCCCCTGCTCGACCCCAATGAACTCCCGCTGTCCATGCTCCGGGAACCCGACGGCACCCCCAGCCGCATCTCGCTCGCCCTCCCCGGCGGCCGCTCGCTGCGCGCCCACATCTGGCGCGCCCAGGTCGGGCGGGTGCCCCTGCTGCTCCTGGACTCCGATGTCGAGGAGAACGGCCACGGCGAGCGCGATGTCACCGACCGGCTCTACGGCGGAGGCAGCGAACACCGCTTGTTGCAGGAGATGTTGCTGGGCATCGGCGGGGTGCGTGCGGTCCGTACCTACTGCCGTCTCACCGGCCACCCCGCGCCCGAGGTCTTCCACACCAACGAGGGCCACGCCGGCTTCCTCGGCCTGGAGCGCATCCGCGAACTCACCGAACGGGGCGCGGACTTCGACTCCGCACTGGAGAGCGTCCGGGCCGGCGCCGTCTTCACCACCCATACGCCGGTCCCCGCCGGAATCGACCGCTTCGACCGCGAACTCGTCGCCCGGCACTTCGGCGAGGGCGCGGAGCTGCCCGGCATCGACGCCGACCGGATCCTCGCCCTCGGCGTGGAGAGCTACCCCGGCGGCGAGGCGGGACTCTTCAACATGGCCGTGATGGGGCTGCGCCTGGCCCAGCGCGCCAATGGCGTCTCCACCCTGCACGGCAGGGTCAGCCGGGAGATGTTCGCCGGCCTGTGGCCGGGCTTCGACGCCGAGGACGTGCCGATCACCGCCATCACCAATGGAGTTCACGCCCCCAGCTGGGTGGCCCCCGAGGTCTTCCGCCTCGGCGCCCGGCAGATCGGCGTCAGCCGCGCCGAGGACGCCCTCACCATCGGCGGCTCCGAGCGCTGGGACTCGGTCGCGGACATCCCCGACTCCGACATCTGGGAGCTGAGGAGCACCCTGCGCGAGCACCTCGTCGAGGAGGTGCGCGAGCGGCTGCGCGCCTCCTGGCGCGAGCGCGGTGCCGGCACGGCCGAACTCGGCTGGATCGACGGCGTGCTGGACCCGGCCGTCCTCACCATCGGCTTCGCCCGGCGGGTCCCCTCCTACAAGCGCCTGACCCTGATGCTCCGCGACCGCGAACGCCTGGCCGGGCTGCTCCTCGACCCCGAACGCCCGATCCAGATCGTGGTCGCCGGCAAGGCCCACCCCGCCGACGACAGCGGCAAGCGCCTCGTCCAGGAACTGGTCCGCTTCGCCGACGACCCCCGGGTGCGGCACCGCATCGTCTTCCTGCCCGACTACGGCATGGCCATGGCCCAGAGGCTCTACCCCGGCTGTGATGTCTGGCTCAACAACCCGCTGCGCCCGCTGGAGGCCTGTGGCACCTCCGGGATGAAGGCGGCCCTCAACGGCTGTCTCAACCTGTCCGTCCTGGACGGCTGGTGGGATGAATGGTACGAGCCGGACTTCGGCTGGGCCATCCCCACCGCCGACGGCTCCGCCAGCGACTCCATGGACGACGCCCGCCGCGACGACCTGGAGGCCGCCGCCCTCTATGACCTGCTGGCCCAGCGGGTGGCCCCGCGCTTCTACGACAGGGGCCCGGATGGACTGCCCGGCCGCTGGATCGAGATGGTCCGCCACACCCTGGCCACCCTGGGACCGAAGGTCCTCGCGGGGCGCATGGTGCGTGAATATGTGGAACTGCTCTATGGCCCCGCCGCCGAGGCCCAGCGAGCACTGGCCCCCGACGCGGCCCGTGAACTCGCCACCTGGAAGGCCCGGGTGCACTCCGCCTGGCCGGCCGTCTCCATCGACCATGTCGAAGCCTTCTCCGACACTCCCCTCAACGGCACCGCCGAACTCGGCGCCACCCTCTCGCTCCGGGTCAGCGTCCGCCTCGGTGACCTCGACCCCTCCGATGTCGAGGTCCAGGCCGTGGCGGGCCGCGTCGACCAGGCCGACCGGCTCACCGGCACGTCCGCCGTCCCGCTGAAGCCCACCGGTGCCCCCGGCCTGGACGGCCGCCGCCTCTACGAGGGCCCCCTCACCCTCGACCGCACCGGCCCCTTCGGCTACACGGTGCGCATCCTCCCCGCGCACCGCCTGCTGGCGAGCGGCGCGGAGCTGGGACTGGTGGCGGTGCCACCGGAGGCCACGGGAGAGGCGGCCGGGGTGCTGATGCGCTGACCGGCGTTCGCGCCACGGTGACCGGACCGTCGGGTGGCCGGAGAGCGTTCTCCGGCCACCGCTCAACAAGATGGGGCTACTTGACGTTCACCGCGTCCCAGGCGGCCTGCACCGTCTTGTACTGCTTGCTCTTGGTGCCGTAGAGCGCCTTGGCCGCCTTGAGGGTCGCCGAGCGGGCGCCCTTGTAGTCGGTGGTGGAGGTCATATACGTGGTGAGGGCCTTGTACCAGATCTTCTGGGCGGCATCCCGGCCGATGCCGGTGACCTTCTTGCCATTGGCCGTGGGGCTGTTGTACTGGAAGCCGTTGATGCTCTTCCGGCCGCTGCCCTCGGCGAGCAGGTAATAGAAGTGGTTGCCGACGCCCGAGGAGTAGTGCGGGTCGAGCTGGCCGAGACGCGAGTTCCAGGCGTCGGGCGAGTCGCCGTCCTTGCTGGGCTTGTCCATGTAGCGGATCGGCCTGCCCAGCTTCTCACCGAGGAAGTAATTCCCGGGAGCCGTCTTGTTCTTGGCGTAGAACTCGACGGCGGTGCCGAAGATGTCGGAGGTGGCCTCGTTGAGGCCGCCGGACTCACCGCTGTACCGGAGGTTGGCGGTGGCCGAGGTGACGCCATGGGTCATCTCATGGCCCGCGATGTCGAGGGACGTCAGCGGGTGCTTGTTGTCCTTGCCGTCGCCATAGACCATGCAGAAGCAGTCGTCGTTCCAGAAGGCGTTGTCGTAGCCATTGCTGTAGTGGACGAAGGAGCGCGCGGCCTTGCCGTCGCCCTTGATTCCCTTGCGGCCGAAGACGTTCTTGTAGTAGTCCCAGGTCGTGGCGGCACCGTACTGGGCGTCGACGGCGGCGGTCTGGGCCATGGTCGGCTTGCCATTGCCCCAGGTGTCACGGGAGTTGCTGAAGGGCGGGAAGGTGCCGTCCTCCCGGTGCTGGGCGTTGTACACCTGCTGGCCACCACGCGGGTTGTCGCGCAGGTAGTAGAGCTTGCCGATCTTGACGCTGCCGACCTTGACCCGGCCGCTGTACTCGCTGGTGCCCGTGCCGGTCTCGATGGCCTGGTACTCGTACAGCTTCGCGCCGGTGGCCGCGTCGGTGACGACATGCAGCTGGCTGGGGGTGCCGTCGTGCTGCAGACCGCCGACGACGGTCTCATAGGCGAGCACGGGCTTGCCCTGGGCGGCCCAGATGATCTTGCGGGGCGCCTTGTCCTTGGCGAACTTGCCGCCCTTGTCCGTGGACTTGGCGAAGGACATGGCGGACTTCTCCGCCACCGGGGGCGCGATCTTCGCCTTGGTGGTGGGGACCTTGATGGTGGCCTCGGTGGCCTTGTCGACGTCCTCGATCTCGCCGTTCTTCTTGGCCTGGTGGACGACGACATCGCCGCCGAGGACGGGCAGTCCGTCGTAGGTGCGCTCGTACCGGGTGTGGACGGTGCCGTCCGGGTCGGTGATGACGCCGCGCGGGATCAGCTTCTCCTTGGCGCCCAGGTGCAGGGCCTTGGCCGGGTCGTCCGTGCCGTCGGCGGCCTGGGCCGGAGTGGTGAAGCCGGCGGCCAGCAGGACCGTGGCGATCGAGGCCGCACTCACGGCGACCGCGGGGCGGCGGATGGCGGAACGAGCTATTCGGGACGTGCGCATCATGCTCCTGGTCTTTGGGGGCGCCGGCCGTGGGATCACGACCGACCGCGCCATTTTGATCGAACTTGCGTACGTCTCGCCGGGAATATCGGGACTGGAGTGACGGCAGTTTGATAAAGATTTCGTCAAGTTCGCTTAATGAAAAGGGAGTTAAGGGGTGAATGAGATGGAATTGCATATTCCACCATCGCGGCAGCTGGCCTGCCTTGACGAACGCCCGTCCATGTCAGGGGCGTTGAGGTCCCCGGTCGGTTACCTGACGTTGACGGCGGTCCAGGCCGCGGCGACCGTCCGGTACTGGGTGCTGTTCCGGCCGTAGAGCGCCTTGGCGGCCTTGAGGGTCGCCGAGCGGGCGCCCTTGTAGTCGGTGGTGGAGGTCATATACGTGGTGAGGGCCTTGTACCAGATCTTCGCCGCGGCCTCGCGGCCGATGCCGGTGACCTTTTTGCCGTTGTAGGTGGGGCTGTTGTACTTGATGCCGTTGATGGTCTTCTTGCCGCTGCCCTCGGCGAGCAGATAGAAGAAGTGATTGGCCACGCCCGAGGAATTGTGCCCCTCGAGCTTGCCGACCTTGGGGCTCCAGTAGTCGGCGGACTTGCCGTCCCTGCTGGGCTTGTCCAGGTAGCGCATCGGCTTGCCGTCACCAGTGAGGTTGACCTGCTCACCGATCAGGTAATTGGCCGGGTACTTGTGGCTCTTGGCGTTGTAGAACTCGATGGCGGTGCCGAGGATGTCGGAGGTGCCCTCGCTCAGCCCCGAGGACTCGCCGGAGTTCTTGAAGTCGGCCGTGGCGCGCATGACGCCATGGGTCATCTCATGGCCCACCAGGTCGAGGGAGGTGACGGGGTGCTTGTCGTCCTTGCCGTCGCCGAAGGCCATGCATTCGCAGTAGGTGTCCCAGAAGGAGTTGGCGAACTTCTTGCCGTAGTGGACAAGGGTGCGGCTGGCCTTGCCATCGTTCTTGAAGCCCTTGCGGCCGAATACGTTCTTGTAGAAGTCCCAGCTCACGGCCGCGCCGTATTGCACGTCGACGGCAGCGGTCTGCGCAGTGCCCGGCTTGCCGTCCCCCCACTTGTCGGTGGAATTCCTGAAGTCCGGGCCGTCCTCCTCGAACTTGTGCCGGGCGTTCAACGGTTGATGGCCGCCACGGGCGGTGTCCTTCATCAGGTACCCGGCGCCGGCCTTGACGGTGCCTATGGTGACCTTGCCGTTGTATTCGCCGGTTCCGGTGCCGTTGTCGATGTCCTGGGTTTCGGAGAGCTTCTTGCCGGTGGTGGCGTCGGTGATGAGGCGCACTCGGCTGGGGGTGCCGTCCGGCTGTACACCGGTGATGATGGTTTCGTAGGCGAGGACGGGCTTGCCTTCAGCGGCCCATATCACCTTGCGAGGTGCGACGTTGGCGGCCAGGGAGTTCCGTGCCGCCGGGGGCGCGGCCTTGGGCTTGGTGGTGGGGACGGTGATGGCGGCGTTGGTGGCCTTGTCGACGTCCTCGATCTCGCCGTTCTTCTTGGCCTGGTGGACGACGACATCGCCGCCGAGGACGGGCAGTCCGTCGTAGGTGCGCTCATAGCGGGTGTGCACCGTGCCGTCCGGGTCGGTGATGGTGTCCCGGGGGATCAGTTTCTCCTTGGCGCCCAGGTGCAGAGCCTTGGCGGGGTCATCCGTCCCGTCGGCGGCCTGGGCCGGGGCGGCGGTGAAGCCGGCGGCCAGCAGGACCGTGGCGATCGAGGCCGCGCTCACGGCAACCGCCGGACGACGGTGACCGGAACGGGGTATTCGGGATGTACGCACTCGTGCTCCTACGCGCTATGGGGCTGTTGGTCCGGATTGATCACGGACAAGCCACACAGTTGTATCGAACCTGCGTGCGTAAAACTGTGGTCGGTGAGGCTGAAGTGATGAGAGAGGCGGTAAAGATTTCCTCAAGTCTCCATGATGAGTGCGGAATAAAGGGTGAAACGGACAAGGCGGGCATGAGAAGGCGCCGCCCGGGGGAGTTGTCCTCACCCCGGACGGCGCCTGGTTCAACAGGGCGCGAGTGTCAGCTCAGAAGGTCAGCCGCCACTTGTTGAGGTAGCCGGTGTCACCCGAGTACACGTCCTGCACCTTGAGCTTCCAGGTGCCGTTGGCCGGCACGGCGGAGGCGTCCACGGTGTAGGTCTCGGTGACATCCGCGGCCGAGTCCCAGGCGTCGGAGTTCTTCAGCCGCCAGGTCTTGCCGTTGGGGGCCACCAGGTCGACCACGAGGTCACCGCGGTAGGTGTGCTTGATCTCGACATAGGCCTTGAGGGTCTTGGACCCATTGCCGCTGCGCGTCACGACGATGGGCGAGGTGATCGCCGGACCGGCGTCCGGGATCTGTACCTGGGTCGAGTTCTCGAAGACGCTCCCGCCACCCGAGTCGTTGACGATCCACTTGAAGGACGCGCTGCCGGTCTTGCCCGCGGAGTCCTTCACCGTCACCGCCACATTGCTGGTGCCGGTGGCGGTCGGGGTGCCGGAGATCAGCCCGTTGGAGGAGCCGATCGACAGACCGGCGGGCAGCCCGGTGGCCGAGTAGCTCAGGGTGCCGGGGTTGGAGCTGGTTGCCGTGATCTGCAGGGAGACCGCCGTGTTCACCTGGGTGGTCTGGTCACCGGGTGCGGTGATGTTGACGCCGCTGCCGGTGGAGAGCCGGCTGCCGACATTGACCGCCGCCCAGGCGTTGCCCACGTTGTTGTAGGTGTCGCTGCCGACGCCGAACAGTTCGCCGGCCGCCCACAGGGTGGCGTCCCGCGCACCCGCGTAGTCGGTGTTGGACCGCATCTTCTCGGTCAGCGCCTTGAACCAGATCTTCGCCACATTGTCCCGGCCGATGCCGGTGACGGGCAGCCCGTCGGAGGTCGGGCTGTCGTAGTGGAAGCCGTTGATGTCCTTGGGACCGCTGCCCTCGGAGGCCAGGTAGAAGAAGTGGTTCGCCGGGCCCGAGGAGTAGTGCACGTCCACGCCGCCGATGCCGGAGTACCAGCTGTCCTTGGACCGGCGGTCCTTGCTGGGCTTGTCCATGTAGCGCAGCGGGGTGCCGTCGCCATTGATGTCGATCTTCTGCCCGATGAAGTAATTGCCCGGGCTGGCAGGGTTGTTGGCCCAGAACTCGACGGACTTGCCGAAGATGTCGGAGGTGGCCTCGTTGAGGCCGCCGGACTCACCGCTGTAGGTGAGGTTGGCCGTCGCCGAGGTGACACCGTGCGTCATCTCGTGCGCCGCCACGTCGATCGAGGTCAGCGGCTTGGCGTCATTGGCGCCGTCGCCATAGGTCATGCAGAAGCAGCTGTCGTCCCAGAAGGCGTTGATGTAGCTGCTGCCGTAGTGGACCCTGCTGTATGCGCCCACCCCGTCGCCGCGGATGCCGCTGCGGCCGTGCACGGTCTTGTAGTAGTCCCAGGTGAGCTGGGCGCCGTAGTGCGCGTCGGCCCCGGCGGTGGCCGGGTCGTTGACCGTGCCGTCCCCCCAGATGTCCGTGGAGTTGGTGAACAGCGTGCCGGTGCCGGACGACCCGTGCTGCAGGTCGTAGGTCTTGTGGCCGCCGCGGGTGGGGTCGTTGAGCTCATAGCTGCCGCTGGTGCCGATGGTGACCTGGCCGCTGTACTGGGTGTTCCCGGTGCCGGTCTTGATGCCCTGGAACTGGAACAGCTTCTTCCCGGTCTTGGCGTCCGTGATGACATGCAGCTGGTTGGGCGTGCCGTCGTCCTGGAGGCCGCCGACCACGGTCTCATAGGCCAGGACCGGGGTGCCCTTGGCCGCCCAGATCACCTTGCGGGGCGCGATGTCGGCCTTCTTGGCCTTGGATCCCTGTGCGGTCGCGGCCTTCACCGCGTCCTTCTCGGCGGCGGAGGCGGCGAAGGAGGCGGTGGTCGAGGCGATCGCCAGCCGGGCCTTGTTCGCCTTGGCGACGGTCTTGATGGTGCCGCCCTTGGTCGCGTCGACGACCAGGTCGCCGCCGAGGACCGGCAGCCCGTCGTAGGTCCGCTCATAACGGGTGTGCAGGGTGCCGTTGTTGTCCTTGACGGCATCCTTGACGACCAGCTTCTCCTTGGCCCCGAGGCCCAGGGTCCTGGCGGTCTGCGCCTTGGTCGCATTGGCGTCGCGGATCAGCTCCGCGCGTTGTGAGGGGGACAGCTTCGCGGGCTGGGCGCCGGGGTCCGACTTGGCGATCTTCTGCTGGGGTGCGGACCGCTTCGCCTGGTCCGTACCGGCGTTGGCGGCACCCGACTGCACTCCGACGGTGATCAACGCGGTGGCGGCGACCAGCGCACCGGTGGCCATGGCGCGTTGGCGGGAGCCGGATTTCCTGGTGGTGGATCTCTGGGGGGTGGATCTCACACTGACTCCTTCTGCGGCGGCCACGCCAGGTGGGTGCATGGCCGGACGGCCGGACGGCCGAGCCGGCCGCCCGGGCTGAACACGGCAGAACAAGTGGAGATTGCGCAGAATTGCGGTAGTTGGCCGAGGTGAGGAGGTGGGGGTGCGGTGCTGTGGGGGGTGTCCAACGTCGGTCGAGGTGCAGAGTGCCACCGACCACATGGACATGTCAGGAGTGCGACGGCAAGTTGGCCGGAAACTGTCCGTTGGCCAAAGATCGCTGTCCGGATAACGGGCACGAGGAGCGGAATGGTGACGTCAAGGTCTCGCTAAGAGGGGGTGAGAGGCATGTGCCCTCTTGTTAGCGTCCAGAACTGGTGTGGCGGATGTGACTACGCCACAGGGTTGCCATCGGTGCCAGTGAGGGCGGAAGCGTGGCGTTCAACGATGAGTGGGCCCGGCTCAAGGCCGACACCGCCACCCGGATGCGGCTGAATGGTGCCGGTGGTGGTTCCCAGGATCGACTGGTGGTTCATCAGGACGATCTGGGGCGGGTCGGCCATGACGCCTTCGAACTGCATGGTCGGTTGGGGAAGGCCGCGGATGTCGCCCGGGGCGGGGGAGAAGGGGTGACCGCCAAGGCGGCCCGAGTCCTCGGACAACACAACTTCGCCACCGGCAGTGCGCTGAGCGCGGCCGTCACGGTGTGGGGCGACCAGGTCAAGACGCTGATGCAGGCGTGCGCGCACATTTCCAACCACCTGGATTTCACCAAGGCCACCCATGCCGAGGACGATGCCCAGATCGCCGCGTCACTGCGGCACCGCGACGGCAGCGCGGTGTCCGTTTCCGAGATCTCCAAGTATTTCGATTAGCGGGGCAGGGACCACGGCATGGCCAAGCTGACCTATGACGATCTCCTCCAACTGCCCCTGGAAAACCTGGGCGAGGCGGTGGCGGAATGGAAGGACATGGTGAGCCGGCTCGACGGGCTGGCGAAGGACGCCAACGACGGAATGGCGAAACACTCCGATGCCGCACGCTGGGAAGGCGCCAACTCCGATGTCACCAAGCCATTTGTGCGCAAGACCGCCGATGAGTTCCGGGCTGCCCATACCGAGGCGCAGAGTATCTGGACCGTGCTCAGCCAGGCGCATGACGACCTCGAGTGGGCCCAGACAAACCTGAAGACCGCGGTGTCGGATGCCCAGAAGCGCGGCTTTGTGGTCATGGACAAGCGGGACGGCACCGTCGGCTGCGAGTTCGCGATCTGTGGCACGACCCCGCCGAAACCGGAGGAGATGCAGGCCAAGCAGACCTTCGAAGACCGCATCAACAGCCTGATAGCCAAGGCGGAGGAGATCGACGGTGGCGTCGCGCAGGCACTGGGGAAGAGCCATGGCAACGACAGCCACAACTTCGCCCGCCATGCGGTGTACCGGACCGTGGACGAGGCCCGGGCCGAGGCAAAGGTCCAGATCGACTCGGAGGAGTACACCCGGCCGGACAAGTTCGGCAGCAGCACCGTCAAACCGGCGGCAGAATTCCTGAGTTACCGCTCCTGGATCAACAGCACGGATTCCTTCCTGCACGGGGACTACCGCAAAGGCTGGGACTACCTCATGGGCGGTACCCCGTCATGGTCCGCCGGAGAGGTGAGCAAGGGCCTGGAGAAAAACATCGGCGGCGGCGGACGACACCGAAAGCCCTCGGCCGTCAACCTGCTTGGCCGATTCGGCAGCAAGGTGTTCGGTTGGCCCGTCGCACTCGTGGCCACCGCGGTGGACTACTATTACACGCCGCCCGGCGAATTCGACCGGGACAAAACCAAGGACACCAAGGTCGTCGCCCCGAGAGACCCGGGCAGCCGTCCGGTGAAATGGAAGTAGCGCCCACCCATGGAAGCAGCGCCGATGAATGACGACTCCGCCGGAGCGCGTCGTCGGACCCAGTCCTGGGTGCGCAGACTGCAGGAGCGGCCTCCGCCTCTGCTCCAGGGCCACCGCACGCTGCTGCTGGGAATCGTCGCGGCCGTCGGAGGGATCGCGGGGGCGATCAGAGCGGTGATCGAAGGCGCGGGGATCTGGGAGATCCTCGGCTGCCTCGGAATCGGCATTCTCGGGGTCCTGCTGGCGAGCGTTTATGTCATCGCCTATGCGGGTCGGCCTGCCCGGCGGGGGCGTCGGTGAGCGGGGGCCGGTATGGGGTGGTGGCCCGGATCAGAGGAGACTGATTCCGGCCTGCGCCTTGATGGTGTCCACGGCGTCACTGGTGAGCCACCGAAGTGGCACGACGGTCCATCGTTCACCCTTGCGCATGATCACGGCATTGCCGTCTTTGGTGCGCCCGATGTGTACGAACCCATGGTCCCGGTGCAGGTCTCTCGCCAAGCTTTCGCCGTGGACCATGCGCTACTTCCCTTCGCGCTCCTCATCGTCGGCCATGCTGCTGTAGACGTTACCGTTCTGGGAGACCTGCGTATCGGGGTCGGTGACCTGGTCCCTGTTCTCGTCCGGGTCCCACTCGTCGTCCTTCCTGCCCATCTTGCGCTCCCTCCTGATCATCCTGATCGTCAATGCCATGTCGGCACCGGGCCCGTCAAACTGTGCCGTCTGAGGGCCACTGCTGCGTCGACTTGGGCGGTCCCCTGCCGGTGGCTTCTCAGTCCGTGCTCATGCTTCGTCGCAGCGTTGTGGTCGTGCCCTGCCGCCGCTGTGGTGGCGTCCTGAAAACGCTTGCACGCGCCGCTGCTCGACCGCGTCGGCACCGTCGACGGCCGGTTCTACCGGCAGCTCACTGACGCAAGCAGCACCGAGGACCTCGTCACCCGATGGGCCACTGCCCTCAAGGAGGTCCCCGCCACACTCACCGACGGCTCGTGGGACGTGGGCCGCGTGGTCCGCAACTACTACGAGTGCCGCGGGGGCGACAACAGGGAATGGGAGCCCAGTTGTCACCAGGCTGCGACCGATCACGGAAGGGGCAGCGGGCCGGACAGGCTGCCGGTTGCCGATCTTCCGGGCAACACTCCGGCCCTTCAGCACGTGGCTGTGAGCAGGATAGGTGAACTGCGCGCGGTGGCGCTTCAGTCGGGGAGGAGCTGTAGGTGGATGGCGAGGACGCCAAGGGCTTCCTTCTCAGGTGGGTAGATGTTGTGGCAGGCGGACAGCAGGTCGTCCCGCGTCATGTCCTCGCTGCCGATCGTGGCGTTGTCCTCGGCGTCCAGCATGGCCTCGAAGGACGGGTACTGGTTGACCTTGGTGACACGGGTGCGGACGGAGGCGTCGCCTGAGGTGAACCGCAGCATCTGGCCCGGGGTCAGTTTGCGCATGCTGGGGTAGCCGACGCGGACTTCGATGGTCTTGCGGCCTTCGGCGATCAGTTCCAGGTAGGGCTTGCGGATGTTGATCACGCGTTCGTCGGCATCCGGCTCGGCCATTGCGGGGCTCTCCTTCACTGGACAGCGGGCAGCGTGGAGCGGGTCGACGGGGCTGCTGCGGTGAGGCGTTCGCGCAGGCCCTCCACAGCGGTCTGCCGGGGATAGCGACGGGTGAGGAAGGCCGCGAGGTCGTCGGCCCGGCCCAGGACGGAGTCCACGACGCGGGCGGAGTCCAAGGCCTGGTGCCCGAGGACCACGGCGTCGTCGGGGTCGCCGAGTTGGGCATGGGCAAGCGCGAGGTCGATGCGGGCGATGGCTTCACGGCTGGGTGAACGGGAGGCCGCAGGCGCCGATTCGTAGACGGCCAGGGCGTGCTCGGCATGGCCGCGGGCTGCCTCGGCCCGGCCGAGCCAGATGCAGGCGGTCGCCGGGTACGAGGTGAGCGCGTACTCGGCCAGCGGGGCGACGTCCATGCCGAAGCGCCGGGGCGGGCGGGGAGGCAGCAGCCGATAGGCGTCCTCAGCGGCCTGGAAGGCCATAGTGAACCCGTCGACGTCGCCTTCGGCGGCGGCTGCGCGAGCTGCCTGGGCGTGCAAGCGCACAGTCAAGGGGTGATCGGCCGGGGCTTCGGTGAGGCCCTTGAGGGCGGCTTGGCGGGCCTTGGCAGGGCGGTGCTGGTAGAGGTTGATGGAGGCGGCGGCATCCATCGCCCACGCGCACAGCTGCCCGTGCCCGGCCTGCTGTCCATGAGTGAAGGCATCGGCGGCGAATGCCAGGCCGGTCCTGGCGTCGCCGAGGTCGTGAGCCAGCCACGCCAGGAGCTCGGAGAGCCAGCCGGCGAAGGCGAACAACTCGCGGCCCTGCCGATGGGTATGGCTGCCTCGCAGCATGGCGTCGACCTTGCGGCGGTAGTCCAGCATGGCGTCGAACACCAGATGCGGAGGCTTGAGCGAGTAGGCGTGGTTGAACTCGGTGACAGCCAGATCTAAATGATCGAGGGTGCCGGAGCCGAGGGCGGTTGCCTCTGCCTGGCGAGTGAACTCCATGGCCTCGGTGGCTGCTTGTTCCAGGATGAGTGCGGCGGCTGCCGGCGCGGCCAGGGTCAGTCCGGCGAGTTTCACCGCGTCACGACGCTTCGTCTCGTCCACCTCCGCCCTGGTGTTTGGGCTGGTTTCGCTGGCAGTTGCCCGTCCTGCGGGGAGTGTCGCACTCGCTTTGGACCCGCTCCAAAGTGGATCAGCGGACCTCGGTGAGTAGTCGTTGGCGAAGCCCAACTGCACGGGATTGGTGGCGAACAGGCGGCACAGCAGGTCCTGATAGTCCGGACTGGGCGGGTGGCCGGCTTCCCAGTCCTTCCACGATCGCTCGGCCAGCCCGACCTTGGGGAGCTGTTCGCGTTCGACAAGGTCGTGGGCGGCCTCCACCGCCTGGGCGACGGTCCAGGCCATCGCCAGGCGACGGCACTTGAGGCGGTGGTGCCCACAATGGGCCTCGATCTCCGCTGTGATGGCCGCGACCAACTCGGGCGGCACCACTTCGGGCGAACCAGCTCGGCCGAGTGCGCGCTCCCGCAGGCGCCTCCCGCAGGAGACGTCATGGACCGGACTGCTCGGTGTCGTGCCTGTCACGTTGGCCTCCCCACCGGGCGCGGACCAAGGTCCCGGATGCGCCGCCGAAGATTGCTTGCCTAACCCCTGCACTGGCCAAACCTTCCCGCTGCGGGCGGTCCCACCGCCCGCAGCGGGCGACAGCGCCGCCCATGAGGGGCAGGCATCTCTCACTACCAGCGCAAACGCGGCCGGACCAGTCTGATGCCCAGGCGCCGCGTCCGGCCGACGCACCTTCCCACCGGCTGGGCTCCCCCCTAGCGCGAGGCGAGGACACCGGCCGGACGCGAGCGCCCTCCACCGCCAACCTGCACCGCCCCTTGCCCACCGGGCGGGGCGATGAGACGTGAGAGGGAAACGAATGGGAGATCACCCGCCCACTGGGGCGCTGTCCGATCAGATCGCCCAGCTGGTGAGGCTGGAGCCGACCCGGGTCGAGCGGCTGCGGCACGAGGCCCTGACCGCACCGGCGCCCTGGAAGGCCGAGTACGGCGACTACCAGTCGGGCGGCTGGTGGACGACGTCGCTGATGAACGCCTCCGGCAAAGCGGCCGACATCACGATCACCGACTGCACCGCGAAACCCACCGCCCTGCTGGAACAGATGCCCGCCACGGCCGAACTGCTGGCCGAGCTGGGTCTCTCCTACATGTGGGTACGGCTCGCCAGGCTGGAGGCAAACGCGTTCCTCTGGGAGCACCGCGACTACGACGAACTCACCCACGCCGAGCGACACCGCCTGCACATCCCGCTGCACACCAACTCCTCCGCCTTCCTGGTCACCAGGGGCACGAAGGTCCACATGTCCGACGGGCGGATCTGGCGGCTCACCCCGACCTTCGCGCACGGGGTCTGCAACCTCTTGGGACCGGACCGGATCCACCTGATCGCCGACGTCTACGCGGATAACGCCTATCGGAACCTGGCCGGACCGGCCGAGCTGGAGACGCCGGACGCCGAGGTACTGCCTGAGGCATCCCAGACGGTGCTGGCGGACCGGCTCGCCGCCGCCCGGCGACTGGCCGACCTCGGCTACATCCAGGCGGCCGAACGGCTGCTGCTGCGCCTGTTCTACTCCTTCGCCCTGCCAGAGGGCACCACGTACGACCTGATCACCGAGCTGCACACCTGCCTCGGCGACACCGAGTCCAGCACCCGCTGGGCCCAGGCGAAGACCAAGCTCCTCGCGCTCACCGCCTGAACACGCGAACGGTCCCTTCATCCGCTGCACCCCTTCCTGGAAGGACTGCGCATGCCTGCCACGCTCATCACCGCCCCGCCCGACCTGCGGCTGGCCGAACTCGCCGAAGTCAACCGGCCGGTGCAGCTGCCGCTGGTCACCCGCACCGCCGAACTGCTGGTCGCCGCCCCGGCGGTGACCCACCTGCTGGTTCGCGGCTCGCTCGCTTCCGGCACTGCGGACCGGCTCTCGGACGTGGACTTCCTCGTCGGCATCCGCGACGGCGCGCTGCCTGCCTTCATCTCGGCCCTGGACGACCTGATGGCCGTCGAGGCCGGAGCCTTGCTGCCTGGCTGGCGGGACAGCATCGTCGTGGACCTGGGCGGGATCGGGTTCGTCTTCCTGGTCCCGCACGACGGGAAACTGCACCAGATCGATCTGTACCTGGCTCCCGCGTCGCAGGTCCCCGCGATCCGCCGTCGCGTCGCCGGCGCGATCCTGTTCGAACGTGAGCCGTCGGAGACGACTACCTCGCAGATCCGGCAGGCCAGGGAATGCGTCGCCGAGCAGAGGGCGCGGCCGAAGTCGTGCACCGAGCTGCTCATCGAGCACCTGGTGCTGGCGTTGCTGCTGCACAAGCGCATCCAGCGCGGTCAGCGGTTCATCGCCTACGCCGAATGGCACCTGCTGCACACCGCGACCAAGGACCTCATCAAGACCGCGCTCGCCCCCACTTCCCGGTTCTGGGGCTGGTACCAACTGCGTGAGGAGATCGCACTCACCCCGATCGGCCGGGCCTGCCTGGCCGACCTGGAGATGGCGGTCACCTCCCCGCCCGTCCCGGACGCGGCGGACATCGACGCCGCGCTGGACCGGGTGATCGCGCTGACGAAACGGGCCTGCCCCAGTGCGCTGGACGGCCTGCACGACGCCGTCACCGCGTACCGGACCTACCTGGAGCTGGTATGACACCCACACCGGAGGCGACAGGCAAGACGGCGGTGTTCTTCGGCGGGGTCGTCCCCGCGTCCGAGGACGAAGAGCGGATGGCCGAGGAGATCGGCATGGCCCTGGCCGAGGCCGGGTTCACGCTCCTGCACGGCGGCTACAACGGGCTGATGGAGGCCGCCGCCCACGGCGCCGCTGCCAAGGGCGGCCAGGCGATCGCAGTCACCCTGAAGGACAAGCACCCGGAATGGGGCGACTTCAACCCGCACATCACCGGGGAACTCCACCTGCCCGACCTCGGCGCCCGCCTGAACCACTACCTTGCTCGCGCGGACCTCGTCGTCGCGATGGGCGGCGGCATCGGCACCCTGCACGAACTGACCGCCGCCGTCTACTACGCCGGCAACATCCGCCCCGTTCCGGTCTGGCTCGCCGGCCCCACCGCCCTTCGTCTGCTGGCCTTCCTCAAGCGGGAGAGCTGGCTCTTCGAGTCGCCCACCAGGCCCCTGGGATTCCTCACCCCCATCGCTTCGGCGGCACTGTTCGCCACCGAACTCGCCCACCTGTCCCCGTCAGCAAAGGGGGAAGCGTGACCAGGACCACGAGCATCACAGCTGCCCTGTCGGCTCGGATCGCCGCTGCCTGCGTGGACGGCCCGTTCACCCTCGCTGACGGCCAAGTACTGGACTCGTACTTCGACGAGTTCCGGCTCGCCGGCGACCCTCGGCTGCTGCACGACGTTGCCAAGGCGATGCACGCCTTGGTCCCCGCCGGGGCCGAGGTGCTGGCCGGGGTGGAGCTCGGTGGCATCCCGCTGGTCGTCGCCCTGTCGGCGGCCACCGGCCTGCCGGCCGCCTTCCTGCGACGAATGCCCAAACGCTACGGCTCACAGCAGCAGATCGAAGGCACCCAGGTGGAGGGCCGCCGCGTCGTCCTGATCGATGACGTAGTCCGCTCCGGCGGCCAACTGCTGGCCATGGCCCATGCCCTGAGGGTCGCTGGAGGCCACGTCTCCGACGCGCTCTGCATCTTGGAGCGACCGCTGGGAGGAAAAATGCTGCTCGACGAGCACAGCATCGCCCTCGGTTCGCTGCTGCACGAAAACGACCTGCCCGCCTCGCCCGGGGCGGCGTCATGAAGCCCGTCGTGCTGTTCGACCTGGACGGGGTGCTGCTGGACAGCCAAGCCGCGATGCTGGCCACCCTGGCCGGAGTCGCCACCGCTGCGCTCGGGCGCCGCGTCACGGTCGCGGACCTGCCGCCGGACGCCATCACCACCCCGCGCGTCGAGGTTCTGTCCGCACTCGGCGTCCCGGCCCCGGACGAGCTCTGCGAGATCTGGTGGAACCCGGCCCTGGCCACCGCCGCCGGCACCACCCTGTTCCCCGGCGTTGTCGACGGGATCACCGCCCTGCGGGCCGCCGGGGCCGCCACCGGCCTGGTCACCCTCCAGACCAGAGGCCGCCTGTCCTGGCTCCTGCCACCGGAAGTCTTCGAGCTGATGGACACCACCATCTGCCGCGAGGACGCTGAGCCCAAACCCGCCCCCGACGGCATCTTCCTGGCCCTGGCCCGCCTCGGCGCCACACCCCGCGCGGCGCTCTTCGTCGGCGACACCCTCACCGACCGGTGGGCCGCATTCCAGGCCGGGGCCGCTTTCGCCGGAGCCGGATGGGGATACGCAGGCTGCCGCGCCCTCACCGAAGCGGGCTGTCCGGTGGTGCTGACGAACCCGGCCCAGATCGGCCCCGGCCTGCTCGACCTGATTCCCGGCGGGCGGGCCCCACAGCAGGTGACGACCGCATTCAGCTGAGCGATCTTGACTCTGTACCCGCTACAGTCGGTGGGGGGGGGCAACCCCGCGGGCCGGGGGGGACACCGGGTTAGGGGTGCCCC
>NZ_JBDJPF010000065.1:0-41967 GCF_054957865.1 Streptomyces xingningensis | reverse complement strand
TCGCAGCCCCTTGCCCTGCTCCGCAGGAGTCCGATTCCTCCCCCGCCTGAAGGCGAGGGTCTCCTCGGAGGTATCCGATGAACGCCCATTCCGCGGTCTGCCACGCGGACTGGGCGATTCGGCCGGAGGCTGAATCGGAGACGCCCGTCGCCTTCGCGATGCAGTGCACCACCTGTGGCATGGCTTCCGACCTCGACGCCGACTTCGAGGTCGCACACGGCTGGGCCTTGGACCACGTCGGCCGCAACCCCACCCACACCGGTTACCGGGAGGTCATCAATCGCCACTGGTGCGCCACGGTGGTGAGGTGAGCATCCGCTCAGCGCAACAGGCGTGACGGTCGGAGGCGGGCGAGCTCTCATGGGTCCGCCCGCCCATGACCGCCACCGGAAAACCCTTGGACGTGTGCGCCCGGTGTGGTTAGCCTGCACGCATGTCCAGTCCCGAGGCGTCCAGACTCTAGCCACCGGTCTCCGGTGGCTCTTTGTGCTGTTGCGTTGAAGCTCCGCGGCCAAGTGCGGCCGTCGGCAATGTCTTCCGCGACCCCTGCCACCGGATCGATCGCCGTAGTGCGGACTGTTTTCACCCTCCACTCTTCACTTGGGCCGTGTTGATCTGCCGGTCCTTGATCTGGTTGCGGAGCTTTGCTGTGCCCTTCGCTCTTTACATGCTCGGCCTTGCGGTGTTCGCGCAGGGGACGTCCGAGTTCATGCTGTCCGGACTGGTGCCGGACATCGCATCCGATATGCAGGTGTCCGTCCCCGTCGCGGGAATGCTGACCTCGGCGTTCGCGGTGGGAATGGTCGTTGGTGCGCCGTTGATGGCGATGCTGAGCCGGCGCTGGTCGCGGCGTCGGGCGTTGCTGGTCTTTCTGGTCGCGTTCCTGGTGGTGCACATTCTCGGTGCGGTCACCACCAGCTTTGGGGTGCTGCTGGCCACCCGGGTCGTCGGGGCGTTGGCCAACGCCGGTTTCCTGGCCGTGGGGTTGGCGACCGCGACCGGGATGGTGGCGCCGGATGCCAAGGGGCGGGCCACCTCCGTGCTGCTCGGTGGTGTCACGCTGGCCTGTGTGGCGGGTGTTCCCGCCGGGGCGCTGCTCGGTCAGCTGTGGGGGTGGCGCTCGGCGTTCTGGGCGGTGGCCGTGGTGTCGGTGCCTGCCGTGGTGGCGATTCTGTGGTCGGTGCCGGGTGGTGCTCCCGGGCGTGAGGGCGCGGGTGTGCGGGGGGAGTTGCGGGCGCTGCGCGAGCCACGGTTGGCGGTGACGTTGTTGCTGGGTGCCCTGGTGAACGGGGCCACGTTCTGTGCGTTTACCTATCTGGCCCCGTTGGCGACCGATGTCGCGGGGGTCGGGTCCCGGTGGGTGCCGGTGGTGCTGGCGCTGTTCGGGGTGGGGTCGTTCATCGGGGTCACGGCCGGCGGCCGGATGGCCGATGTGCGGCCCGGGCAACTTCTGGTGTTCGGCGGGGCGTTGCTGCTGCTCGGCTGGGTGGTGTTCGCGGTGGCCGCCGGGAATCCGGTGGTGGCGCTGGTACTCGTCTTCGTCCAGGGAGCGCTTTCGTTCGGCGTCGGATCGACCCTGATCGCGCAGGTGCTGTATGCGGCGACCGAGGCGCCGACCCTGGGCGGGGCATTTGCCACGGCCGCCTTCAATGTGGGCGCGGCGGTGGGGCCTTCGTGCGGTGGGCTCGCCATCGGGGCGGGGCTGGGCTATCGCTCGCCGCTGTGGGTCAGCGCGTTGCTGGTGAGCTTCGCGCTCGCGACAGTGGGAGCGACGCGCAGGTCCGCCGTCAGGCACTGAGCGGGAACGCCTCGCCGAGCTCCCGGAACATGGCCGTATTGAGGGCGAAGGCGCGCTTGCACTCGGCGATGACCTGCTGCTTCTCCAGGTCGTCCAGGGGCAGCGCGTCCAGCAGCTCGCGGTAGGCGCGCTTGAAGGCGGCGGGGTTCCCTATGGACTCGAAGACATAGAAGCGGACTCCGTCGCCCTTGCGGGCGAAGCCCCAGGTCTTCTCGGCGGTGCCGCGGATGATCTGGCCGCCGGAGAGGTCGCCCAGGTAGCGGGTGTAGTGGTGGGCGACATAGCCGGCGGTCCAGGTGCGGGCGCACTCCTCGATGCGGGCCGCATAGGCCCTGGTGGCGGGCAGTGGGGTGAGGCCGGTGTGCCAGTCAGGGCCGCCGAGATGGGTGAGGTCGCGCTCGAGCTGTTCGGTGCGGGCCAGTTCGGGGCGGATGAAGGGGCCGGCCACGGGGTCGGCCGCGAGGGCGGCGGAGGCGGACTCCAAGGCCTGGTAGACGAACCAGAGTTGCTCGGTGTAGCGGCGGTAGGCGGCGACCCCGAGTCTGCCGCCGAGCATGTCGCTCATGAACGACGAGTTCTCGGCTTCCGTGTGCTGCTCATGCGAGGCCGTGCGGATGAGCGTGGAGAACGGTGTCGTGACGGGCGAGTCCAAGGCGGACCTCCGGTGACGGAAGGGCGGAAAGGGAACGAGAGGGCCGGCGCAAGGCCGTGGGTGCCCGGGGAGCACCCGCCGATTCTCTCTAGTTAGGCTTACCTAAGTCAATTGCTTCCCGACGTGCTGTCGGGAAAACCTTACCGCCCCGGCCCGCCCTACGGCAGGGTGAGGATCTCCGCCCCCGTCCCGGTCACCACCAGAGTGTGCTCGAACTGCGCCGTCCGCTTGCGGTCCTTGGTGACGACCGTCCAGCCGTCCTCCCACATGTCGTATTCATGCGTCCCCAGCGTGAGCATCGGCTCGATGGTGAAGGTCATGCCGGGCTGGATGAGGGTGTCGTGATGCGGACTGTCGTAGTGCGGGACGATCAGGCCGGAGTGGAACGAGGAGTTGATGCCATGGCCGGTGAAGTCGCGCACCACGCCATAGCCGAAGCGCTTGGCGTAGGACTCGATGACCCGGCCGATGATGTTGATGCGACGGCCCGGCTTGACCGCCTTGATGGCCCGGTCGAGCGCCTCCCGGGTCCGCTCCACCAGCAGCCGGGACTCCTCGTCCACCGCTCCGCAGAGATAGGTGGCGTTGTTGTCGCCGTGCACGCCGCCGATGAAGGCCGTCACATCGAGATTGACGATGTCACCGTCGCGCAACACGGTCGAGTCGGGGATGCCATGACAGATCACCTCGTTGACCGAGGAGCACAGCGACTTGGGGAAGCCGCGGTAGCCGAGCGTGGAGGGATAGGCGCCGTGGTCGCACATGAACTCGTGCGCGACCCGGTCCAGCTCGTCCGTCGTCACGCCCGGGGCGATGTGCTTGGCGGCCTCCGCCATCGCCTGCGCGGCGATGCGGCCCGCGATGCGCATGCGCTCGATCGTTTCGGCGTCCTGCGCCTCGGGTCCGCTGTACGGGGTCGGGGCCTCCTTGCCGACGTACTCGGGCCGCGGGATGGAGGCGGGAACGGGGCGGGCGGGAGAGAGTCTCCCCGGGGTGAGAAGCGACTGGCCAGACATGTCAGCGAGTGTAGTCAGCGTCCATCGGGGAGCATGTGGGCGAGAGCACGGTGTGAGGAGATCGCGGATGGCACTGTTCAAGCGGCGTACGGCCGGCAAGCCCGGCGAGTGGTACTACTGCCTGAAGCACCAGACGGTCGAGGAGGGCCCGGAATGCCGGGCCGCCGACCGCTTCGGCCCGTACGGCACCCGCGAGGAGGCCGAGCATGCGATGGACACCGCGCGGGAACGGGATTCCGCGTGGCGGGAAGACCCACGGTGGAACGATGACGGGGGCGCCCCGGGCCGGGAAGATTAGGACGCCTCGGCTACCCCCGGTGCCCGCGGCGGCGTGCAGTGCCAGGGCCGGCAGCCCCACCGAGGCGACACGGGCCGGCCCGCCCGCTCACACCGCCGGCGGAACAGTCCGCTCACCAGCGGTCCGGGGGCGGTGCCAGCAGTTCGTCCGCGAGCCGGGAGAGCCGGTCGCGGAAGCGGCGGCCGGGCCGGGCAAGCTCCCCGGCGGCGGCGCTGACCAGGTGCTGGACGAGCTCGAGGTCGAGCTCCGCCGAGTCGGGCACGGACAGTGCGTCATGGGCGAGCGAACGCACCTCGGAGCGCGCTCCGCCCAGCGCGAGCACGGTCGCCCCGCCCCGCCGGACCTCGTACACCCGCTCCAGCAGCTCTTCCCCCAGCGGTGGACCGGTCTGCTCCACCACCAGCACGGTCTCGCCCTGCCGCGCCGCCGCCAGCCGGCCGAGCCCGACCGCCAGGTGGGCCGGGGCGCCGGGCGGCACCCGGTGGCGGACCAGGGTGGGGGAGAGCTCCGGCAGCCCGGACCGGGCGGCCTCCTCGTCCAGGTGGGCGGCCAGGTGCCAGGGCTCGTACTCGGCCGTCCCGATGAGCAGCAGCCCCCCGCCGTGCGCGGTGACCGACTTCCGCAGCGCCCCCGCGAACCGGCGGGTGGCCCGCGGCCACTCCGTTCCGGCCAGCGCCTCGCGCACCAGCGCGACCTGTGCGGCGTCCATGGCGCCCCATCGTGCCGCAGCCGCCGGGGACGGGAACCGGGCCGGGCCCGGTCTCACCCGTTCGGGAATGACGGCCGGGTGCGTGACAGTATCGCTGGCATGACATCTTCTGCCGAACCGACGAAGGCCGCCGACCCAACCAAGGCCCCCGCAAAGGACCCTTGGGCTCTCCCCGATGTTTCCGGCCTGGTCGTCGGAGTACTCGGGGGCACCGGCGACCAGGGGCGCGGTCTCGCCTACCGGCTGGCGAAGGCGGGCCAGCGAGTGATCATCGGCTCGCGGGCCGCCGAGCGGGCCCGAACCGCCGCGGCCGAACTCGGCCTCGGCGTCGAGGGCGCGGCGAACGCCGAGTGTGCCCGGCGCAGCGACATCGTGATCGTCGCGGTGCCCTGGGAGGGGCATGGCAAGACCCTTGAGGCGCTGCGCGAGGAGCTCGCCGGGAAGCTGGTCGTCGACTGCGTCAACCCGCTGGGCTTCGACAAGCAGGGCGCCTACGCCCTCAAGCCCGCCGAGGGCAGCGCCGCCCAGCAGGCCGCCGCCCTGCTGCCGGACTCCCGGGTCACGGCCGCCTTCCACCACCTGTCCGCGGTGCTGCTCTCCGACCCCGGGGTCGCGGAGATCAACACCGATGTGATGGTGCTGGGCGAGAAGCGGGCCGACACCGACCTCGTCCAGGCGCTGGCCGCCCGCATCCCCGGCATGCGCGGCGTCTTCGCGGGCCGGCTGCGCAACGCCCACCAGGTGGAGTCGCTGGTCGCCAACCTCATTTCGGTCAACCGCCGCTACCGGGCGCACGCGGGGCTGCGCATCACCGACGTGTAGGCGCGGGAAGGGCATGGGGGACAATGGCCCGGATCGTCCGTACCGCGTCCCCGACAGGAGCCGCCCCCATGCCCCGCCTCGCTCTCTACGCCCTCGCCGTCTGTGTCCTGGCGGCCGCCGCGGCCGTCCTCTCCTTCGTGCGGGGCAGCTGGCTGGGTG
The DNA here is from genome assembly GCF_054957865.1 of Streptomyces xingningensis. NCBI lineage: Bacteria > Bacillati > Actinomycetota > Actinomycetes > Kitasatosporales > Streptomycetaceae > Streptomyces > Streptomyces xingningensis. Next base: position 36,513 of record NZ_JBDJPF010000065.1, on the reverse strand, counting down.
TGGTGTGGGTCCTGCTGGCCGGCCTCTCGTCCAACATGGCCTGGTACTACCTGCGCAAGGCGAAGAACGACCGGGCCGCCGTCAGCCGGTGAACTGGAAGTAGTCCAGCGTCGAGGTCGGGACGTGCTCCGGGGTGCTCCAGAAGCGGAACAGCTCGTGGCCCCAGGCGACCTCCCAGTCGGATACGCCCAGGGACCGCAGCACCGCGTGGATCATGTCGAAGAAGGCCCCGTTGACCTCCGGGATCCACAGGAAGCCGAAGACCGCGAGCAGTCCGAACGGGGCGAACGGCTCGACCTGTTGGCGCAGCCTGGGGGACAGCCAGGGCTCGATGATCCCGTAGCCGTCCAGACCCGGCACCGGCAGCAGGTTGAGGATCGCCGCCGACACCTGGAGCAGCGCCATGAAGGCCAGCGCGAAGCGGACGTCGAACGGCACTCCGTCCAGTGCGTCCAGCCAGAACGGCGCGGAGACGATGACCGCGAACAGCACATTGGTCAGCGGGCCCGCCGCCGAGATCAGGCTGTGCTTCCAGCGGCCGCGGATGCGGTGCCGCTCGATGAAGACCGCGCCGCCCGGCAGACCGATCCCGCCCATGATCACGAAGATCACCGGCAGCACCACGCTCAGCACGGCGTGCGTATAGGCGAGCGGGTTGAGGGTCAGATATCCCTTCGCCCCGATCGAGATGTCCCCGCCGTGCAGGGCGGTGCGCGCGTGCGCGTACTCGTGCAGACAGAGCGAGACGATCCAGCCGGAGACGATGAACAGGAAGACGGCGAAGCCGGCGCTTGCCGAGTTCTTCGTCCACACCGCCCAGAAGGAGACCGCCATGATGGCGACGAGGGCGAGGAAGACGGGGCTCACGCGCCGCTCGCCGCGGGTCGCGTCGGGTGCCATAGGTGTGTGCTCCTGGATGTGGTCTGCCGGAGGGCCCCGGATACGGACGGTCCCGGGCGACGGTACTTGGTCACGGCCCGGATGTCGTAACGCCGGGGGAGAATGACCCGGTGCGCTATGGCATTCTCGGCACCACCCAGGCCCATACCGGCGACGGCCGCCCCACCGCCCTCGGCGGTGCCCGGCTGCGCGCCCTGCTCGCCGCGCTCGCCCTGCACCCGGGGCGCGGCCGGACGGCCCGGGCGTTGATCGACGAGGTCTGGGCCGGTGAACCCCCGGCCGATGCGGCGGGCGCGCTGCAGGCGCTCGTCGCCCGGCTGCGGAAGGCGCTCGGGCGGGACGCCATCGCCTCCATGGTCGACGGCTACCGGCTGAGCGCCGAGCCGGAGGACGTCGATGCGCACCGGTTCCGGCGGCTCGCCGACGAGGGCGCGCGGGTGCTCGCGGGCGGCGAGGCGGCCCGGGCCGCGGACCTGCTCGACGAGGCCCTCGCCCTGTGGCGCGGCCCGGCCCTCGCCGACCTCCCCGACCGGGCGGAGCGGGCGGCCCGGCTGGAGGCCCGCCGGCTGGAGGCCCGCCGGGACCGCCTCACCGCCGCCGTCGCTCTCGGCCACGCCGACCGGGTGCTGCCCGAGCTGGCCGAGCTGTGCGCGGACCACCCGCTGGACGAGCCCCTGCAGGCCCTCCGGCTGCGCGCGCTGCGCGCCGCGGGCCGCCCGGCCCAGGCCCTTGCCGCGTACGAGGAGATACGCACGGCGCTGGCCGAGCGGCTGGGCGCCGACCCGGGCCCGGAGCTGCGCGCCCTGCACACACAGCTGCTGGCCGCCGAGCCCCCCGCCGCGCCCGCCCCCGACGGCGTCCCCCGCGCCCCGGCCCGGGGCAACCTCCGGGCGCGGCTCACCTCCTTCGTCGGGCGGGAGGCCGACCTCGCCCGGATCCGCGCGGACCTGGCCGGGCACCGGCTGGTCACCCTGCTCGGCCCCGGCGGGGCCGGCAAGACGCGGCTGTCCCAGGAGGCCGCCGAGGCGGCCGCCGGCGGTGCGGGCGCCTGGCCGGACGGGGTCTGGTTCGCCGAGCTGGCACCCGTCGAGGACGCGGACACCGTGCCCGAGACGGTGCTGACCGCCCTGGGCGCACGCGAGACGGTCGTCCGGGGCGCCACCGAGGGGCTGCGGGCCGCCTCCGACCCCACCGCCTCCGACCCGCTGGCCCGGCTCGCCGAGCACTGCGGACCGCGCCGCATGCTGCTCGTCCTCGACAACTGCGAGCACCTGGTCGACGCCGCCGCCCACCTCGCCGAGACGCTGCTCACCCACTGCCCCGGTGTCACCGTGCTCGCCACCAGCCGCGAACCCCTCGCCGTGCCGGGCGAGTTGGTGCGGCCGGTGGAGCCACTGCCCGACCCGGTCGCGCTGCGGCTGCTCGCCGACCGGGGCGCGGCCGCCCGGCCCGGCTTCCGGATCGACGACGACCCCGAGGCCTGCGCGGAGATCTGCCGCCGCCTGGACGGGCTGCCGCTGGCCATCGAACTCGCCGCCGCCCGGCTGCGGTCGCTCACCCCGCGCGGCATCGCCGACCGCCTGGACGACCGCTTCCGGCTGCTCACCTCCGGCAGCCGCACCGTGCTGCCCCGCCAGCAGACGCTGCGCGCGGTCGTCGACTGGTCCTGGGAGCTGCTCACCGCGGCCGAGCGCGCCGTACTGCGCAGACTGTCCGTCTTCGCGGGCGGCTGCGACCTGGCCGCCGCCGAAGAGGTCTGCGCGGAGGGTGCGCTGGACACCCGGGAAGTGGCGCCACTGGTCGGCTCGCTGGTCGACAAGTCGCTGGTGGTGGCCGCGCCGGACGACATGGGCGAGATGCGCTACCGGCTGCTGGAGACCGTGGCCGAGTATGCCGCCGAGCGGCTGGACGAGGCCGGTGAACGGGCCGGGGCGGAGCGGCGGCACCTGGTCCACTACCGCGAACTGGCCCGCAGGGCCGAGCCGTTGCTGCGCGGACCGGAACAGCGGGCCTGGCTGGAGCGGCTGGAGCGGGAGCACGACAATCTGCGCGCCGCCCTGCGGCATGCGGTCGCGGCGCGCGACGAGCAGGAGGCGCTGTGCCTGGTGCTGTCCCTGGGCTGGTTCTGGCAGCTGCGGGGCCGCACGGTGGACGCCCGTACCTGGGCGAAGGCCGTGGCCGAACTGGGCCCGGACCCCTTCGCGGAACCCGTGCCGCCCGCCCCGCCGTTGTATGAGCGGTGCATCGACGCCCCGCCGCCGATGCGGCCCGAGCTCCTGGCGGAGGCCCGGCGCGGGGTGTGGCTGGTCTGGCTGACGAACATCGAGACCGATATGAGGGTGTTCACCTCGCCGGAGATGCAGGAGAAGATGCGCGGCGTCGTCGCCGCCTACGCCCCGGGGCAGCCGCAGAACTGCCGGCTGCCGGCCCTGCTGTGGGTCCATGCGAGGCTGCTCACTGCCGACTTCGAGCACCTCAGGGCAGACCTGGACACGATCATCGGGCTCTGCCGCGAGCTCGGCTGGGAGTGGGAACTGGCCTACCACCTCGGGCAGCGCAGCAAGATGTCCCATGAGGTGCTGGGCGAGGCCGAGCGGGCCCGGCTGGACGCGGATGAGAGCCTGGAGATCTTCCGCCGGATCGGCGACGCCTGGGGCGTCGCCGAGGCACTGGCGGGGCGCGGCGAAGGCCGGGAGCGCCGGGGCGAGTTCGCGGCGGCGGCCGAGGACTACCAGGCGGCCATCGACAGCGCACGGGCCCTGGGCGCGAACGCCCAGGTGCCGCTGTTGCGCACCAAACTCGTCCAGATGCTGGTGGAATGCGGGGCCATCGGGGTGGCGGAGAGCGAACGGATGCTTCGCGAGGCGTTGGCCGAGGCGGACGGGGGCGTCCCCGAGGCCGACTTCCTCATCCGGGTCAACCTCGGCATCACCGTCGCCCTGGCCGGCCGGTATGCGGAGGCACGGGAGATGTTCGCCTTGCTGCGGCAGCAGTTCGAGGACCGGCATATCCAGTTGTTCCAGGGCATGATGCTCGGGCTGCTGGCCTGGCTGGACGTCATGGAGGGCCGCCCGGCCGATGCCCTGCCCAAGATGCGCGAGGCCCTGGTCAAGGTCGATGACCCGCTGTCGGTCTTTGTGGGAGTGCATCTGCCGGCGCTGCAGCTGCTGAACGCGGCCCTCGCCCATGCCGAAATAGGCGGCGACCGGCATGGGCTGTGCGCGGCCCGGCTGCTGGGCGCCTCCGCGGCGCTGCGCCCGGCCGTTCAGCACGAGCAGTCGCTGGAGCAGGAGATCAGGGAACGCGCCGGGCGCGGGGCGCGGGCGGCGCTCGGTGACCGGGCCTATGAACGTGCGTACGCCGAGGGCGGCCGCCTCTCCCTGGTGGAGGCGACCGCCCTCGTGTGAGGCGGCATCCGGCGCCGAGCTCAGCCCTTCTTGCGGAACTTGGCGACCGCCAGCGGGGCCGTCACCGCGGTGATGCCCACCGACCAGGCCAGGGTCAGCCAGATCGAGTGACTCAGCGCGTGGGCCCCCGGATCGCCGCTGATCAGGCCGCGGGCCGCGTCCGCGAGGTTGGCCAGCGGGTTGTAGTCGGTGAAGTGCTGGAGCCACCCCGGCATGGTCCTGGTGGGCACGAACACCGAACTGGCGAACTGCATCGGCATCATGATCATCATGCCGACGCCCTGGACGGCCTGGGCGGTCTTCATGGTCAGTCCTACCAGCATGAAGATCCACATCAGCGAGGTGCCGAAGGCCACGCTCAGCGCCACGGCCGCGAGCAGTTCGGGTACCGAGGTCTTGAGCTCGAGCCCCAGGGCGAAACCTATGGCCAGCTGGAAGACCGCCGCGACCAGCATCCGGCCGACCTCCGTCACGATCTTGGCGATCAGCACCGAGGACCGGGCTATCGGCATGGTCCGGAACCGGTCCATCACCCCTTTCCGGAAGTCCTCGTTGATCCCGGCGCCCACCGCCGTGGAGAGCTGGAGACCGGACATTGCCAGCAGGCCGGGTATCAGGTAGCCGAGGTAGTCATCGCGGTGGCCGGGGAACATCGCACCGCCGAAGACATACACAAACATCAGGGTGAAGATCAGCGGCATCAGGACCACGTCGGCCATGGACTCCGGGTCCTGGCGGATCTGGAGCAGGTTGCGGCGGACCAGTGCGCCGATGTGCCGCAGGTGGGAGCGGGGGCCGATCCGGGGGTCCGCGGCGCGAACCGGGGTGAGCGGGGCTTCTGCGGTTGCCGTGGTCATGCCGCGACCTCCTGGAGGGTGCCGGTGTGCTGGTCCCCGGCCGAGGACTTCTGGCCGGTGATCGCCAGGAAGACCTCGTCCAGGCTGGGCAGATGGGTGCTGATCCCGGCGATGGTGAAGCCGCGGGCGGACAACATGCCCATGACGGCGGTCAGTTGCTGGTCGCTGAGGATCGGGACGTTCACCAGGCCCTCGGCCCGGTCCACCGCGGCCCCGGCGGCCCCGTCCAGTCCGGCCTGGGCCAACGCCCCGGCCAGCCGGGCCAGTTCGGCCGGGTCCGCGGGGCGGATCTGCAGGGTGCGGCCGCCCACCCTCGCCTTCAGCTCGTCGATCCGGCCGCCGGCCGTCACCCGGCCCCGGTCGATGACCACCAGCTCACCGGCCAGCTGCTCGGCCTCCTCCATGTACTGGGTGGTGAGCAGCACCGTGGCGCCCTCCCGGACCAGCAGCCGGACCTCGGCCCACACCTCGTTGCGGGTGCGCGGATCCAGGCCGGTGGTGGGTTCGTCGAGGTAGAGCACGGCCGGGCGGGCGATCATGGAGGCGGCCAGGTCCAGGCGGCGGCGCATACCGCCGGAGTACTGCCCGGCGGGCCGCTTGGCGGCCTCGGTGAGCGAGAAGCGCTCCAGCAGTTCGTCCGCGCGCCGCCGGGCGTCCTTGCGGGAGAGGTCGAGCAACCGGCCGATCATATAGAGGTTTTCAAAGCCTGCGAGCTTCTCGTCCACGGAAGCGTACTGACCGGTGAGCCCGATCACCCGGCGCAGCTGCCGGGGCTGGGTGAGTACGTCATAGCCCGCGACGCGGGCGGTGCCGGAGTCCGGGCGGATCAGGGTGGACAGGACTCGCACCAGGGTGGTCTTGCCGGCGCCGTTGGGGCCGAGCACACCGAGCACGGTGCCCTCGGCCACCTCCAGGTCCACGCCGTCCAGGGCCTTGGTCGGGCCGTAGTGCTTGACCAGGCCTCGGACCTGGACGGCGAGGTCGTCGCCGCGGCTGTCTTTTCGGGTCATGCGGATGACGGTCCCAGCCGTCACCGACAACCCGCCGACAGCCGCCGACAGCCTGCCGACGAAGTCGTCAGTGGAAGCTGTGCTCCTCGGCCGGGTACGCCCCGCCGACCACATCCTCGGCGTACCCCTTGGCCGCATCGCCCAGCACCTCGCGCAGCCGCGCGTACTGCTTGACGAAGCGCGGCAGCCGGCCGCCCGTCAGCCCGGCCATGTCCGTCCACACCAGCACCTGCGCATCGCACTGCGCGCCCGCGCCGATGCCGACCGTCGGAATGTGCAGGGTGCGGGTGGCCTCCGCGGCCAGCTCGGCGGGGACCAGCTCCAGCACCACCGCGAACGCGCCCGCGTCCTGTACGGCCTTGGCGTCGCGCAGCAGCTGCTGGGCCGCCTCCTCGCCGCGCCCCTGTACCGGGTAGCCGCCGAAGGCGTTGACGGACTGCGGGGTGAGGCCGATGTGGGCCATGACCGGGATTCCGGCCTGGACCAGCAGCTCGATCTGGTGGGCGGAACGCTCGCCGCCCTCCAGCTTGATCGCGCCGACGCCCGCCTCCTTCACCAGCCGGGTGGCGTTGCGCAGCGCCTGTACGGCGCCCTCCTGGTACGCGCCGAAGGGCAGGTCGGCGACGATCAGGGCGCGCTTGGTGCCCCGTACCACGGCGGCCGAGAGGAAGGTGATCTCGTCCATGGTGACCGGCACCGTGGACTCATAGCCGAGGTGACAGTTGCCCATCGAGTCGCCGACCAGCAGGGCGGGGATGCCCGACTCGTCGAAGACGGAGGCGGTCATCGCGTCATAGGCGGTGAGCATGGGCCACTTCTCGCCGCGCCCCTTGGCGGCGGCGATGTCGCGGACGGTGATGCGCCGGGAGCCTGCTCCGCCGTACAGCGCCTTGCTGCTGTCGGGGGTTTTCACGGCATGCGTCATTGCACTCGCTCCTGTGCTGTCGTCTCGGGGCGCCCTCACGGCGTCCCCGGATCACCTCCATGCTGACACGGTCCGCAACGGCGGGGAAGGCGCCTCCGGGGCGTTCTCATCGTAAAATATTTCCGATACGAGACGGTTCCGTTTCGGAACTGACCTATGGTGATCGGCATGACATCGACTCCTGCCCCCGCTCCCGACCGGCGGGTTCCCGAAGCCGTCCACAGAAGGCGCTGGGCGATCCTCACCGTCCTGCTGTTCAGCCTGCTCGTCGTGGTGCTGGACAACTCGATCCTCAATGTGGCGATGAAGACCATCGCCCTGCCCGGCCCCACGGGGCTCGGGGCCACCCAGAGCCAGCTGGAATGGGCGATCAACTCCTACACGCTGGTCTTCGCCGGAATACTCTTCACCGCCGGTCTGCTGGGCGACCGGCTGGGGCGCAAGAAGATCCTGCTCTTCGGCATGGCCGTGTTCGGCATCGGCTCGGTGCTCTCCGCGCTGGCGGGCTCGCCCGGTGAACTGATCACCTTCCGTGCGGTGATGGGCTTCGGCGGCGCGTTTGTGATGCCCGCGACGCTCGCCATCATCATGAACGTCTTCGAGCGCGAGGAGCAGCCCAAGGCGATCGGCATATGGGCCGGAGCGGTCGGCCTGGCGGTCGCCATCGGCCCGATCACCGGCGGCATCCTGCTGCAGCACTTCTGGTGGGGCTCGGTCTTCCTGGTCAACGTCCCGATCGTGATCGCCGGACTGATCGCCATGGTGGCGCTGGTGCCCGACTCCAAGGACCCCAAGCCGGGCCGCCTCGACCCGGTCGGCGTGCTGCTGTCGGTGGTCGGGCTGGTGCTGCTGGTGTACGGCATCATCAAGGGCGGCCAGCTCGCCGACTTCACCGAGCCGGAGGTCTTCGGCACGGTCGGCGGCGGTCTGCTCGTCCTGCTGCTGTTCGTGCTCTACGAGCGGCGCACCGACCATCCGGCCATCGACGTACGGTACTTCCGCAACCCGGCCTTCTCGGCCGCCGTCTCCTCCATCTCGCTGGTCTTCTTCTCGCTGATGGGCGTGACCTTCTTCATCGTCTTCTACACCCAGAGCGTGCGCGGCTACACCCCGCTGCAGAGCGGGCTGTTGCTGCTGCCGCTCGCCGTCGCCCAGATGACCTTCGCACCGCGCGCCCGGCTGGTCGTCAACCGGTTCGGCACCAAGGCGGTATGCGCCGCGGGCATGTTGGTGATCGCCGCCACCATGGCGGGCTTCCTACTGCTCGAGCGGGACACCCCGATCTGGGTGCTGGAGGTGCTGTTCTTCCTCCAGGGCACGGGGATGGCACACATCATGACGCCCGCCACCGTCTCGATCATGCAGTCGCTGCCGCGTGAGAAGGCCGGTTCCGGATCCGCGGTGAACAACACCTTCCGGCAGGTCGGCGGGGCGATCGGGGTCGCCGTGCTGGGCTCGGTGCTCTCCACCACCTATCGCAACGGCATCTCCGGCAAGCTCGACGCCGTCCCCGGCCTGCCCGACTCCGTCCGGCACGCGGCGGGCGAGTCCATCGAGGCCACCCTCAACGCGGCCGACCGGATCGGCCCGCAGGGCAAGGCGCTCGTCGGCCCGGCCGATGCCGCCTTCCTGCACGCCATGCACGTCACCGCCCTGGGCTCCGCGGGCGTCGCACTGCTGGGCGCGATCGTCGTGATCCTCTTCCTGCCCGGCAAGAAGGCCGCCCCCGCACCGGCGGGCGCGGTGCACCCCGGCGCGGAGCGGGAACAGACGGGAGCGGACGCATGACCGGCACCAGGGCGGCGTCGGTAGCCGGGCAGCAGCGCGGCCGGCCCCGTAGCGCCGCGGTCGACTCCGCCGTCATCGAGACCGTGCTGCGGCTGCTCGAGGAGGGCGTCACCATCGCCGAGCTGTCGATGGAGCGCATCGCCCGCGAGGCGGGAGTCGGCAAGGCCACCGTCTACCGGCGCTGGGACAACAAGGAGGCGCTGATGCTCGATGTGCTGCGCTCCCTGGATGTCATCCGCACCCCCGAGCTCCCGGGCACCTCGGTGCGCGACGACCTCGTCCAGCTGCTGCAGTTCATGCGCCGCCGGGTGCTGGCCAAGCGGTCGTCCGCACTGCTGCGGGTGGTCATGGCCCAGGTCCAGGCGCACCCGCGGCTCTGGCAGGAGTACCACGACACGGTCGTCGCCGCCCGCCGCGAGGCGTGCTACCAGGTGCTGCGGCGGGGCATGGCCGAGGGCGAGATCCGCCCCGACCTGGACCTCGAGCTCTTCCTCGACCTGATGGTCGGCCCGATGCTCACCCGGTCGATCCTGCACGAGTGGCGGGAGCTGCCCGAGGAGCTGCCCGGGCAGATCGTCGACACCCTGCTGAGGGGGGCCCGGCCGGCGGAGTATCCGCCCGGTCGCTGAACGTCCCGATTGTGCTCGTTGTGTCACAGCAGGCCGCATGGGCCGGCTGGCCGGAACCCGCTCCGGCCGGCCGCCCGTCCTTATCCCCGACGCCTCCCCACCGATCGGGAGGCTTCGGGCAAGCCCCACCCCGCGACGATCACTCATGGTCAGTGATCACCTATCGTCGGGTGACGGGACAGCGGACGACTGAATGAGGACAGCGGATGCCGCAGGCGTACACGGAGGAGCCGGGCCGCGGGGGAGCCGCCTCGGAGCGGCCCGGCTCCGGGGTCCGGCGCTTCCTGGGCCGCCGGCAGGGGCCGGGCCTCTGGCGGCGCGGGCTGGTCGTCGCGGCGCTCGCCGTGCTGCTGGGCCTGCTGATGCTGCTGCATGCCGAGATCCCCAACCGGGTCGGCAACCTCGGCAGCCTCGCCGAGACCTTTCTGCCATGGTTCGGCCTGTTCATCCCCGTGCTGCTGATCCTGGCCCTGGTGCGCCGCTCGGCCACCGCCCTGATCGCCCTGCTGCTGCCCGCGGTGGTCTGGGTCAACCTCTTCGGCGGACTGCTCACCGGCAAGTCCCACTCGGGTGGCAACTTCATGTTCGTCAGCCACAACGTCAACGCGGATAACCCAGACCCCACGCACACCGCCAAGTCGGTGGCCGCCTCGGGCGCCGATGTGGTGGCGCTGGAGGAGCTCAAGCCGGAGGCCGCTCCGCTGTACGAGCGGGCGCTCGCGAGCAGCTACCCGTACCACTCGGTGCAGGGCACCGTCGGTGTGTGGAGCAAGCATCCGCTGCGGGACGTCCGGCCGGTGGACATCAAGATGGGCTGGACCCGCGCACTGCGCGCCACCGTCGGTACGCCGCAGGGCCCGGTGGCCGTCTATGTGGCACATCTGCCGTCGGTGCGGGTGAAGTTCAACGCGGGCTTCACGGCCGGGCAGCGCGACAACAGCGCGGCGGCGCTGGGCGAGGCCATCTCCCGTGAGCAGATCAAGCGGGTGGTCCTGCTCGGTGACCTCAACGGCACCATGAACGACCGGTCGTTGGCGCCCGTCACCTCCCAACTCCGCTCCGCGCAGGGGGCGGCCGGGGACGGCTTCGGGTTCAGCTGGCCGGCGAGCTTCCCGATGGCGCGGATCGACCAGATCATGGTGCGCGGGATGACCCCGGCGTCGGCGTGGACGCTGCCGGACACCGGAAGCGACCACCTGCCGGTGGCGGCGCGGGTCGGGCTGTGAGCCCGCCCGCCCCGGTGGTCAGTTCGTCTCCCGCCACCGGTTGGTGATCGGCAGCCGCCGGTCCTTGCCGAAGCCCTTCGCCGAGATCTTGGTGCCCGGCGGGTACTGCCGCCGCTTGTACTCCGCCGTGTCGACCAGCCGCAGCACCCGGGTGACCAGCTCCCCGTCGAAGCCCGCCGCGACGATCGCGGCGCGTCCCTGGTCGCGGTCGACGTAGAGCTCCAGGATCCGGTCCAGCACGTCGTAGTCCGGCAGGGAGTCCGTGTCCACCTGGCCGGGGCGCAGTTCGGCGCTCGGGGGCTTGGTGATGGAGTTCTCCGGGATGGGCGGGGTCTCGCCGCGCTCCGCGGCGGAGCGGTTGCGCCACTTGGCGAGGCGGAAGATGCCGGTCTTGTAGACGTCCTTGATCGGGCCGTAGGCGCCGACCGAGTCTCCGTAGAGGGTGGAATAGCCGCAGGCCAGTTCGGACTTGTTGCCCGGGGCCAGCACGATGTGGCCCTCCTGGTTGGAGATCGCCATCAGCATGGTGCCGCGCAGCCGCGACTGGAGGTTCTCCTCGGCGAGGCCGGTCAGCCCCAGCGCTCCCATATAGGCGTCGAACATGGGGGAGATGGGCACCGTGCGGAAGTTGAGACCGGTGCGGCGGGCCAGTTCCTCGGCGTCGGCGATGGAGTGGTCCGAGGAGTAGCGGGACGGCATGGCCACCCCGTAGGTGTTCTCGGCGCCGACCGCGTCACAGGCGATGGCGGCGACCAGGGCGGAGTCGATGCCGCCGGAGAGCCCTATGAGCACGCTGCGGAAGCCGTTCTTGACGACATAGGCGCGCAGGCCCGTCACCAGTGCCTGGTAGACCTCCGCGTCGTCGTCGAGGTGCTCGGTGACGCCACCGGGGAACCGGGGCCGGTACGCGGGGAGGGGGTCGGCGGAGACGGTGACATGGTCGATGCGCAGGCCGTCGTCCACGGTGCCGGACGGGGGCTCGGCGGGGGCGGCCGGGAGGTCGAGGTCGACCAGGACGCACTGTTCCTCGAACTGCGCCGCGCGGGCGATGACTTCGCCGTCGCGGTCCACGACGATGGTGTCGCCGTCGAAGACCAGCTCGTCCTGGCCGCCGGTGGTGGCGAGGTAGGCGGTGGTGCAGCCGGCTTCCTGGGCGCGCTTGCGCACCAGCTCCAGGCGGGTGTCGTCCTTCTCGCGCTCATACGGGGAGGCGTTGACCGAGATCAGCAGTCCGGCGCCGGCGGAGCGGGTGGCGGGTACCCGGCCGCCGTCCTGCCAGAGGTCCTCGCAGATGGCGAGGGCGACATCCACACCGTGCACCCGGACCACCGGCATGGTGTCCCCGGGCACGAAGTAGCGGAACTCGTCGAACACGCCGTAGTTGGGCAGGTGGTGCTTGGCGAAGGTCAGTACCGCTGCGCCGCGGTGCAGCACGGCGGCGGCGTTGAGCGGGGCGCCCGCGGGGCGGCCGAGGCGGGGCGTGGCCTCCTCGCTGCGGTCCAGATAGCCGACGATCACCGGCAGCTCGCCCAGGCCTTCGGCCTGGAGCCGCTCGGCGAGGCCGCTCAGCGCGGCCCGGCTGGCCTCGACGAAGGAGGAGCGCAGGGCCAGGTCCTCGACCGGGTAGCCGGTCAGCACCATCTCCGGGAAAACCACCAGATGCGCGCCCCGCTCGGCGGAGTGGCGGGTCCAGCGGAGGATGGATTCCGCGTTCTCGGCGATGCCGCCGACGGTGGAGTCGATCTGGTTCAGGGCGAGACGAAGTTGGGCCACGCCACCAGGGTAACCGTCACTCTGACGAGATCGAAGAGCCGGGGATGTGTGAGTGCCGCCACCGTTATGAATACGGGGTTCCGGATTCCATCGGACGAGGGTGCTGACATTCCCCTGACAAGCTGGCACATTCTTGTGAGAAACTTTGCCGTCCGACCGTGGCTTTTCCGGCCATGGTCGGCTGACATCCAGCCAGTAAGCCAGCCGAGGAGTTTTGTTGACCACGCCGCCGCAGTGGGGCCAGCCTTCCCCCGACGATTCGTATCCGCAGCAGGGTGGATATCCCCAGCAGGGTGGGTACCCGCAGCAGGGCGGATATCCCCAGCAGGGCGGATACCCGCAGCAGGACGGATACGGATACCCCCAGCAGCCTGCCGCCGGTTACCCGGTTCCGGCCGCCCAGGGTGGTTACCCGGCTCCGGCTCCGGCCGGATACGGCCTGGCCATGAAGCGCCGTAACCCCTTCGCTGTCTGGCTCGGTCTGACGCTGATCACTCTCGGCATCTACTTCTACGTCTGGTACTACAAGATCCACAAGGAGATGGCGGAGTTCGACAGCCGCCGTCAGATCAATCCGGCCGGCAGCGTGCTGGTGATGATATTCGGCGGATTCCTGATCCTCCCCCCGTTCTTTTCCGTGTTCAACACCGGCAAGCGCATTGCCAATGCCCAGCGGGCCGCCGGTCTGGAGCCCAGCTGCAGCGCCGGTATCGGCCTGCTGCTGGTGTTCCTGCTGGGCACCTACCCGCTCTACTACCAGAGCGAGTTGAACAAGATCGTCGACCACTACAACCAGGTCGAGCCGGGCACCCAGATCCCGCTGGCCGTCTGAGCGGCCGAGCAGGCCCGGGGCCCATACCGTTCGCGGTACGGGCCCCGGCCTCGTGCCGGGCGCGGGGAACTGCGCGACCAGCCACAACGCGCCCGCAGATGATGTGCTCGACCCCAGCGGAGCGCTTACGCGCGGTAGCCGAGGATCGTCATCATCCCGGCCTCCGAGTGATAGACGTTGTGGCAGTGGATCATCCACAGCCCCGGGTTGTCGGCGTCGAAATCGACCTCCAGCCGCTTGCCCGGCAACACCATCGCGGTGTCCTTGCGCGGCCCGCCGCCGGGCAGCGCAAAGGTGTGACCGTGCAGGTGCATCGGGTGCCACATGGTGGTCTCGTTGACGAACGCGAGCCGGACCCGCTCGCCCGCCACCACCGGGTAGCGCTGTGCGGGCGCGTACTTCCGGCCGTTGATCGCCCAGTCGTACTTCGCCATGGAACCCGTGAGCCTGAGCGTGACCGTACGGTCCGGGCCGCGGTCCGCGAGCCGGACACCGGGGCCGGCCCGGAGCCGGTCCGCCGTCAGCGGGGTGCTCGCCAGCTCCCGGGGACGCACCTGCGCGCCGGGTGCCGAGCCGCCGCCGGTGCGCAACAGCGCCAGCGCCGTCCGCTGCTTGCCCTCGGCCAGCGCGACCAGCGGGAAGACCCCGTCCTCGACCTCCACCAGCACGTCGTACCGCTCGCCCATGCCCAGCAGCAGAGAGTCGGTCTCCCGGTGCTCGACCGGGTGGCCGTCGGTGTGGGTGACGGTCATCCGGTGGCCGCCCAGGGCCACCCGGAAGGCGGTGTCGCCACCCGCATTGAGCAGGCGGATCCGGACCCGGTCGCCGGGCTTGGCGGCAAAGGTCTGCGGGGCGTCCGGCGTACGGCCGTTGACCAGGTAGTACGGGTAGGCCACATCGCCCGCGTCACCGCCCAGCAGCGGACTGGTGGCGCCCATCAGCATCCGCGACGGGCCGGAGGGCATGGGCCCGCCGGAGGCCGTCGGCGCCTTGGACATCATCGACATGCCGCCCATGCCATGGTGCATTCCGCCCATGCCGCCCATGTCGTCCCCGCCCATGCCCTTGCTCAGCTCCGCCAGCACCGCGTCCGGGGTGCTGCCGTCCACCCCGTCCACCCAGTCGTCCAGGACGACGACCCACTCCTTGTCGTACCGCAGCGGCTCCTTGGGATCCTCCACGATCAGCGGTGCATACAGCCCCCGGTCCTGCTGCACCCCCGAGTGCGGATGGAACCAGTGGGTGCCGGGACGCCCGACCGCGAAGCGGTAGTCGAACGACGCCCCCGGCCGGATGCTCCGCTGGCTGACGCCCGGCACCCCGTCCATGTCATTGCGCAACGCCAGCCCGTGCCAGTGCACGGAGGTCGGTTCGGGCAGATGGTTGGCGAGGGAGAGCGCGAGCGTGTCGCCCGCGGTGACCCGGATCTCCCGGCCGGGCAGGGCGTCGCCATATGCCCAGGACGAGACCGTGCGGCCGCCGAGGTCGAGCCGGGCCTCGGTGGCGGTCAGCCGGACCTTGCGAACCGGGCCGGTACCGCGCTTCGCCTCCGCGGCCGCGACCTCCTTCCCGTCCGGGGAGACATAGCCGGCGCCGGATTCCCCGGACCCCTCGGATCCCTGGGAACAGGCGGCCAGCAGACCGCCGGTGGCCGTGGCGACGGCGGCGCCGAGCACGGCGCGGCGAGTGGTTGTGCGCATGGGTGAGTGCACCTCGATGGTGTCGATGGCGTGTGTGTACGGGGAGCGCGGGACGCGCGCCCCCTATACGCGCAGCACCGACAACCGGGCGAGGGCCTGGTGCACCGGCGGCGGAAACGGCCACAACGCATGGACGAACCAGGCGCGGGCCGCCACGGCCTCGACGACCGGACGGCGCAGGGCCGCCAGGGCGAGCAGCAGGACGACGATCTCCCAGCCCGCGCCCAGCACGGCGAGACAGACGGACGAGGGATCGAGGCCGTCGTGCGGCGGGGGAGTGGCGTGTGATCCGCCGAGGGCCGGCGCCGCCATCGGCATGGTGTGGGCCGCCGGGGCGGCGGCTTGGTGTGGTGCCCCGCCATGCCCGCCGGGGTGGCCGAGCGTGTGCATGGTCACGATGCCCAGCAGCAGCGCGGCGAGCAGCAGCAGACGACCGCACCGAGCGGTGGCCTCCCGCCGTCCGCCCATC
This sequence comes from Streptomyces xingningensis, assembly GCF_054957865.1. NCBI lineage: Bacteria > Bacillati > Actinomycetota > Actinomycetes > Kitasatosporales > Streptomycetaceae > Streptomyces > Streptomyces xingningensis. Next base: position 20,997 of record NZ_JBDJPF010000065.1, on the reverse strand, counting down.
GCACACCTCTCCCCGGCCCGGAAATCTCCCGGCACCCTACCCCCTCGGGGTATCCGGCCTCCAGGTGGATGTGCGCGGACCGGGCCCAAGGCCCTATAGCGCTCCCGGCGTCGACTAGCTTGGCGTCTGACGAAGGGGGATGCGCATGAGATCCGAACACCCGAGAGCCGGACACCGCCCACCAGGGCGCATGCTGCGCATCGGCGGGGTACCCCTGCATGTGCTGTGCGAGGGCTCCGGGCCGGTGTGCGTACTGAGCGCGGGCCTCGGCATGAGCTGGTTCGACTGGGAACCCGTCATGCCGCTGCTCACCCCGCACCGCACTGTTGTGCGGTTCGACCGCCCCGGCCTCGGATTCAGCGCCCCCGCCACCGTGCCGCCCACCGTCACCGACGAGGCGGACCGGATCGCGGGCGTCCTCGACGCCCTCGGGCTGTACGGACCGGCGACGGTCGTCGGCCACTCGCTGGCCGGCTTCCACGCCGAGGCCTTCGCCCGGCTCCACCCCGAGCGCACGGCGGGACTTGTCCTGGTCGACGGCAGCGTCGAGGAGAATCCCCGCCCGGCCCCCGCCCGCGAACTGCGCACCGCCGCCGCCCGCGCCCGCGGCCTGGCCTTCGCCGCCGCCGGACTGCCCCGCGCCCTGGGCCCCACCGTGCGCCGGCTCACCGTCCGGGCCTCCTCCGTCAAGGGCCAGGACCCGGCCCCCGCCGAGCTGGTGCGCCGCACCTATGGCACCGGCCGGGTGGTGCGCGCCGTCCTCATGGAGAACGCCCGCTACCGCGATGTCGCCGCCGAGCTGGCAGAACTGCGCACCGAGCGCTCCCTGCCGCCGGTGCCGGTCACCGTGCTCGCCGCCTCCCCCGGCAGCGGCTCCTGGCTGGAACGCCGCTGGCTCCAGCGCCAACGCGCCCTCGCCGACCGCCTCGACGGCCGCTTCGAGGCCGTCGCCCCGGCCGGGCACCTGCTGATGTACGACCGGCCGCAGGCCATCGCGGCGGCGGTGCTGGCGATGCCCTTCATACGGGCGTGACCGCATACGGGCGTGACCGCAGATGGGCAGGACGGCCCCGGCTTGACGGCTTGACCCTGACCTGACGTCAGGCCCGAGAGTGGGCGCCGACGAAAGGGATCTTTATGAGTTATACGGTCGGACAGGTCTCCGGCTTCGCCGGAATCACCGTGCGCACACTCCACCACTACGACCGGACGGGGCTGCTCTCCCCCAGCGAACGCAGCCCCGCCGGATACCGGCACTATGGCGACGCCGATCTGGCCCGTCTGCAGCAGATCCTCTTCTACCGCGAACTGGGCTTCGCCCTCGATGAGATCGCCGCCATCCTGGACGACCCCCGGGCCGGCGCCCTCGACCTGCTGCGCGCCCGCAGCAAACTGCTCGGCGAGCAGATAGCCAAGCTCCAGCGGCTGGTCGAGGTCGCCGAGCGGGCCATGGAGGTCGAGGAGACCGGCGTCCGGCTGACCCCGCAGGAACGCTTCGAGGTCTTCGGCGAGATCACCTTCGATCTGAGCTATGCCACCGAGGCCCAGCTCAAATGGCAGGACAGCGAAGCACACCAACGGTCGATGGCCAACGCCGCCGCCCACACCAAGGAGGACTGGCAGCACATCATGACCGAGGCCGCCGACTGGCGTGCGGCCGTATATGCCGCCTTCGACGAAGGCGAACCGGCCGACGGCAAGCGGGCCATGGACCTCGCCGAGGAACACCGCCGTCATATCAGCCGCTGGTTCACCCCCTGCCCCCTCGATATGCATCTGCGCATCGCCGATGACTTCGCCGAGGACCCGCGCGCCTTTGCGCTTCTCGTCCCGCCCTCGGAACAGCGTCCCGGCCTGGCCGCATATCTGCGCACGGCCGTGCACGCCAACGTGGCCAGGGCGGACGCCCGATGAGGATCCTGCTCACCGCCGCCGGTTCGCGCGGCGACGTCGCCCCGTACATCGGCCTCGGCGCCCGCCTGCGCCGGGAGGGCCATGAGGTCTCCCTCGCCACCCACGACAGCTTCGCCCCGCTGGCCGAGGAGGCTGGTCTGGCATTCCGCCGGCTGCCCGCCGACCCGCGCGGCCGGGGCACGGCCACCGGCAAGCGCGAACTGATGCGCACCGCGGCCGCCTTCGTCCGGGAACTGGCCCTGGGCCTCGCCGAAGCCGCCGCCCAGGACACCGACCTGCTGCTGCTTTCCACCACCACGGCCCCACTGGGCTGGCACATCTCCGAGGCCACCGGCGTCCCCACCCTCGGCGCGTACCTCGTTCCATCCGCCCCCACCGGTGACTTCGCGCCGGTCGTCGGCGGCACCCGTTCCCTGGGCCGCTGGGGCAACCGCGCCGCCGGACGCCTCGCGGGGCGCATGCTGGACCGCATCTTCGCCGACGCGGTACGCGACCTGCGGACGCACCTGGGGCTGCCGCCCGCCGCCCCGGCCGCGGCCCGCCGCCGCCAGGAGGCGGCCGACTGGCCGGTGCTGCACGGCTTCAGCACCGCCCTGCTGCCCAGGCCCGCCGACTGGCGCCCGGGCCTCACGGTCGTCGGCAACTGGTGGCCGCACCACGCCGACCCCCAACTGCCCGCGATCGTCGAGGACTTCCTCACCGCCGGGCCGCCGCCCGTCTTCATCGGCTTCGGCAGCATGGCGAAGGGCGACGGCGAGCGGCTGGGCGAGCTCGCGGCGGATGCGCTGCGCCGCGCCGGGCTGCGCGGCCTCCTCCAGTCCGGGGGAGTGGGGCTCGCCGCCGACGGCGACGACCTTCTCACCATCGGTGAGGTGCCGCACGCCCTGCTGTTCCCGCGGGTGGCCGCCGTGGTCCACCACGCGGGCGCGGGCACGGCCGCCGCCGCCCTGCGCGCGGGAGTTCCCGCGGTCCCGGTCCCGGTGACCGCGGACCAGCCGTTCTGGGCGAACCGCCTCGCCGCGCTGGGCGCCGCCACCGCCCCCGTCCCCTTCGCCGGACTGACCGCCGAGCGCCTCGCGGACGCCCTGACCAGGGCGGTTGCGGAGCCCTCCTACGCGGACGCGGCCGGGGCCGCCGCCCGGACGATGGCTGCCGAGGACGGTGCGGGGCGGGTGGCCGAGGCGGTGGAGCGCCTTGTGACGGGCAAGGGGTGATGGGTCTGGGCGAATTGACCCGGTCCCGATCCTCAGCCCTCACTCCGTCCTGCGCAGCTCGCCGACGGCGGTCACCGCCTCGGAGAGCAGGTCGGCCGGGCAGCCCCAGTAGTCGTAGATTCCGCCCCGGTCGCGGTTGCTGCCGCAGACCACGAACACGCCCGTGCCCAGGGCCCGCTTGAGATGAGTGGCCAGCCACCCCACGAACCCGCTGTTGTCCACCCCCGGCGGGAAGTGGAACGAGAAGATCCCGAAGTGCTCGATAGCTGCCGGCTCGACATCCGCCAACTCGCCTTCCGGCACCGGGACGAGCGCGCTCCAGGATTCCGCGTCCCGTACCACGGCCAGGGTCTCCGGCGAGAGCTCCGGCGGAGCGGAGGCCGGAGTCTCATGGAAGTACCAGGCACCCTTGTGAACGACCATCTCCGCTTCCGCAAGGACGCCTCGGAGTCGCTGCTCGGTCTGCTCAGGAGTCTCTCTGCTCACATTCACCATGGCTCCACCTTAGGTTGTGCCGGTTTCCTCCCGGCGGCGGCGCCGGTAGTCGGCGGCCCGGGCCCGGCCTCCGCACCGGGTGCTCGAGCACCACCGGCGCCTGCCGGGGCGGCTCAGATCGACGAAGAGCAGGGTGCACTCCTCGCGTGCGCACTCGCGCATGCGCTCCACGTCCGGCGAGGTGAGGAGGCCGATGGCATCCCGGGCGACGGTGCTGAGCGCCGCCGCCGGGTCGTTGCCCCCGGGGGGCGTCAACCGCACCGTGCCACCGTGCAGTTGGGGAACCATGGGCGGCCTGCTCGCGGCGGAGTTGAACCGTTCCTCGTCGGCCGGTTCCGGCACCTCCCCGGCCATCGTCCGCAGGGCACCGCGGTGGATCGCCTCGCGCAGGTCCACGGCCCGGGCGAGCTCACGGTGCGAGACGGCGACGGGCGCGTCCAGCAGCCCGGCCTCGACGTACCAGCGGGCGAGGGCGGCCGGGGAGTCCAGCAGCTCGGTGGCCTCGGTCCGCCGTCGGTACAGGGTCGCGGCGAAGGCCAGGCACAGCCGCCCGGACAGAAAGGTGAATTCGTGCCGCAACACGGGCTCTTCGTTCGAAGGGGTTGCCTGACTGATCACGTCACGACTATAACTCGTGACGTATGCAGCGCAGGAAGTCAGTAGGAAGCCAGGCGGTATCCGCCTTCCCCGGAGAGGACCTGATCGATGAGCGCAGCCACCGACCCCCGGACGGTCGCCGTACTCGGACCCGGAGGGGTCGGCGGGCTGGCCGCGGCCCTGCTGGCCCGGGCCGGGCACCGGGTGATCTGCCTGGCCGGCCAGGGGACCGCGGCCACCCTGCGGGACCAGGGCCTCCACCTCACCAGCGGTCAGTACGGGGACATCGCCGTGCCCGTCGAGGCCGATACCGAGCTCAGGTCGCCCGTCGACCTGTGCCTGGTCGCGGTCAAGCAGACCTCGCTGGCCTCGGCGCTGGACCGGGTACCGGCCGAATTCCTGGGCGAGCAGGGGCTGGTGGTGCCCCTCCTCAACGGCCTGGAGCACCTCGCGCCGCTGCGCGAGCGCTATGGCGCCGGGCGGGTCGTCGCCGCCACCATCCGGGTGGAATCCACCCGTACCGCCCCCGGCAGGATCGAGCACACCAGCCCGTTCGCCCTGGTGGAGATCGCGGCCGAGGCCGTGCCCCGCGCCCGCCTGGACGAACTGGCCGTCCTCCTGGGCGGAGCCGGCCTCGGCATCACGGTGCGCACGGACGAGAACGCCATGCTGTGGGACAAGATCGCCTTCCTCGCCCCGATGGCCCTGCTGACCACCCGCTATGCGAGCCCGGTCGGCGAGGTCCGCGACCAGCACGGGGAGCAGCTGCGGGCCGTGTTCGACGAGGTCACCGCGGTGGCGCGGGCCACCGGCGCGCCGGTCGACACCGAGCGGGTGCTGGGCCTCTTCGACGCCGCATCGGCGGCGATGCGCTCCTCGATGCAGCGTGACGCGGAGGCCGGGCGGGCGCTTGAGCTGGATGCGATCGGCGGCGCGATCCTGCGTGCCGCGGCGGCCAACGGGGTGCCCGTGCCCCGCCTCACCCAGCTCGTGGACGAGCTGGCCTCGATCGCTTAGGACCGGGCCTTCACCACGGGGCTGGGGTGCGGAGGCTGAGCCGGCTGGGCCGGCGGCTCACGCCGCGTCCGGACCGGGGAGAGGAGGAGGGGCAGGAAGGCGAACGCCAGAATGCCGCCGCCCACCCACAGTGCGGTGTGTACTCCGGCGGCCTCGCCGATCACACCCGCCAGGGCGGAGCCGATGGCGAGCGCGCCGGTGAGCAGGAAGCGGAAGGTCGCGTTCATACGGCCGAGGAGGGCATCGGGCGTCATGCGCTGGCGCAGGGTGACGCCCAGGACGTTGGAGGTACCGACCCGGAAGGTGGCCAGCAGCCAGCCGGCCCCGGCCACCCAGAGCCAGGGGCCGCCGCCGATGAGCGGGACGAACAGGGTGACCGGCGCCGCACAGAGTCCGGTCAGCGAGAGGGTCCGGCCGTACCCCAGGCGGCGGGCGAGTGGGCCGGCGCAGCGGGCGCCGAGCAGGATGCCCACGCCGCCCGCTGCCCAGTAGAGGCCCAGCGCACCGGCGGGCAGCCCGAGTTCACGGGTGAACAGGATCGGCAGCAGGGCGTTGATGATCTGTGAGCCCAGGTTGGAGAGGGCGGCGGAGAGCGCCAGAGCGCGCAGTTCGGCATTGCCGAGGACGTGTCGCAGCCCCTCGGTGATCTGGGCCCGCAGCGGGGCCGCCCGCTGCCCGCGATCCGGTGCGGGCGCGGGTGCGGGTGTGCGGCGGATGCCGGTGAGCCTCAGCGCGGAGCCGAGATAGAGAACTCCCGTGGCCACCGCGGCCATTGGCGCGGTGAGCAGCTGTACGAGGCCGCCGCCCGCGCCCCGGCCCGCCACAGTGCTCGTCGCCTGGAGGCTCACCACCGCGGAGTTCGCCCGGACCAGCCCCTCGCGTCCGACCACCTGCGGCAGGAAGCTCTGCGAGCCGACGTCGAAGAACACGGTGGCGCAGCCGTTCAGCAGGACGACGGCGTACAGCTGCCCCAGCGTGAGGACGTCCAGTGACCAGGCCACCGGCACCGAGGCGAACAGGACGCCGCGCATCAGGTCCGCGGCGATCAGCATCCGGCGGTGGCGCATCCTGTCCACCCAGGCCCCGGCGGGCAGGCCGATGAGGAGGAAGGCGGCGGTGCTCAGGGTGGCCAGCAGCCCGACCTGGCCGGGGCCGGCGTCGAGAGCGGACACCGCGATCAGCGGAATGGCGACATAGCCGATGTCGGTGCCCAGCTGGCTGAGCACGGTGGCGGTGAACAGGGTGCGGAAATCGGGCAGCCGCCAGGGGCTTTCGGTGTGCATGACCGGTACGGTGCCGGGCGCCCCGGACCCCGGGCCAATGATTTAGCCTGTACTGAATGGCGGCTTATGGGAGGGTCGGCTTGGGCGGCACGCTGGAGATCGAGTTCTCGGCCGAGGATGTGGCCCGTACCCGCTTCGCCATCTCACCACTGTGGGAGGTGACGGCCAGCCTACGGGTGCTCATGGGGGCCGATGAGCAGGGCCTGCACCGGCGGTGGGCGGAGCGGGTGCGGCCGGTGATCGCGGCCGCGAAGCTGGATCTGTCGCCGCTGTCCGCCCTGATCTCCGAGCCCACCGGCTGCATCCCGGGCTTCCTGGTACCACCGCCCACCACCCCGCAACCCTCGCTGGAAGTGGAGCTCGCGGCCCTGCGCGCCACCCCGCCCCAGGCGCTGCGCACCACAACACCGGGGGCGCAGCGGGCCGTTGACCTGCTGCGCGAGGACCGGGAGCGGGAGCTGGGGCGGCTGGCCGAGGTGATCGCCGCCTACTGGGAGCTGGCGCTGGCACCGTACTGGCCGCGCATCCTCACCCTGCTCGAGGGCGACGTCCTGCACCGGGCCAGGCGCTTCGCGGAAGGCGGGGCCCGGCGCCTGTTCGCCGACCTCGACCCCCAAGTCTCCTGGGATTCGGGCACTTTGGAGGTGGTCCACCGCTACACCCGGGGAGTGCGCCGGCTGGGCGGCCGGGGGCTGCTGCTGATGCCCTCCGCCTTCGTCTGGCCGCGGATCTTCTCCAATGCCACCGGCAGCGACGAGTGGCAGACCACTCTGCGCTATCCGCCGCGCGGCATCGGCACCCTGTGGGAGCGGCGCCCCCAGCCCTGCTCGGACGCCCTGGCCGGGGTGCTCGGCCGCGGCCGGGCCGCGCTGCTGGCCGAGTTGGCCGCCCCCGCCTCGACCACCGAGCTGGCCCGCCGCACCGGCCTGACACCGGGCGGTGTCTCCCAGCATCTGACGGCGCTGCGCGCGGCGGGCCTGGTGAGCGCCCACCGTACGGGGCGGGTGGTGCTCTACGCCCGGACCAGGGTGGCCGAGGCCCTGGTGGTGGGCGGTTAGGGGGTGTCCGATGTGACGGCGGCGTACTGCTCGACGGAGGCGGACGCGAACCGTCCGGTGGAGATGGCCCCGAACTGCTCGGCCGAGAGGGCGATATCGAGTGCCGCCGCATTCTCCGCGAGGTGCTCGGCCGAGGCCGTGCCCGGGATGGGGATCACCGTGGGGGAGCGGTGCAGCAGCCAGCCGAGGGCCGTCTGGGACGGGGTCGCGCCGATCTCCTTCGCCACCGCCGCCAGCGGACTGCCCGGTCCGGCGTGGTCGCCCATCGCGACCGGGAAGTAGGGGACAAAGGCGATGCCCTGCTCGGCCGTGAAGTCGACGACCGCCTCGTGTTCGCGGTTGCTCAGGTTGTAGAGGTTCTGCACGCTGCTGATCGGGGCGATCTCGGAGGCCGCGCGGATTTCGTCGACGGTGACCTCGGACAGTCCGATGTGCCGGACCTTGCCCTCCTCCTGAAGCCGCTTGAGCGCCCCGACCTGGTCGGCCAGCGGGTACTCGGGGTCGATGCGGTGCAGATACAGCAGGTCGATCCGCTCGGTGCGCAGCCGCCGCAGGCTCAGCTCGGCGGCCTGGCGGAGGTAGGCGGGGTGGCCGTGCGGCACCCACTCCCCGGGGGACGGGCGGAGGTTGCCGACCTTGGTGGCGACGGTGACCGAGTCCCGGTACGGGTGCAGGGCCTCGGCGATGAGTTCCTCGCTGCCGCCCAGCGAGTAGGCGTCCGCCGTGTCGAAGAGGTCGATGCCCAGCTCGACCGCCCGCCGCAGCAGGGCGATCAGGGCGTCCCGGTCGGGGGCGACCTGCCAGATGGTCGCGGTGAGGCCGCGCCGGTCCTCGGGGGCACCGGTGAGGCGCATGGCACCATAGCCGATACGGCGCACCGGGAGGTCGCCGCCGAGCTGGAAAACGGTGGGGGCCTGCTGGGCTGCTGTGGTGTTCGTCATGAGGGCGACGCTAGGAGCTCACATGGGTGTGAGCTTCAAGAGAGTGTGAGGGGGATCACCGTGAGGATCGGTGAGCTGGCGGAGGCCACCGGGGTGAGCGTGCGGTTGCTGCGCTACTACGAGGAGCAGGGGCTGCTCGTCCCACAGCGCACCCCGGGCGGTCACCGCAGCTATGGGCAGGACGCGCCGCTGAATGTCCGCCGCATCCGGATGCTGCTGGAGGCGGGGCTGCCCACCCGGGCCATCCGCGAGGTGCTGCCCTGCATCGAGGGCGACGGGATGGTGGTCCACCCCTGCGTCAGCGGTCAACTTCGCGACCGGCTACGGGGGATGGACCAGCACATCGCCGAGCTCCAGGACAGCCGCAGCTCACTGGCCGGGATCCTGGCCGCCACGGAACGGGCCGAGCCGGTGGGCGCCGACGGGGTTCGTCAGGGCGGGGCGCATTCCTTAGGAGTACACTCCTTAGGGGTGTACTCCTAAGGAGTGAGGTTGGCGTGCGGAGACCAGCGGGAGTTGGCAAGCCATCGCATGTTTTCGACCGGGAAGCCGAGTGGAGCGGCCTTTCGGCGTTTGTGTTCAGGCCTGTGCCGCACGCCATGCTCGGTGTCGTCAGCGGCCGACGGCGCATGGGCAAGACATATCTGCTGCGTGCTCTCATCGAGCAACTGGGCGGCTTCTATTTCGGCGCCACGGCGGCGACCGAAGCGGAGTCACTGCGTCAGTTCGGTGCTGCTCTGGCCACCCATGCGGGCTCGCCCGTACCGTTTTCCTTCGGCACCTGGGACGACGCCATTTCCTATCTGTTCGGGCTTGCCGCACCGGACCGGGGGGAGGGGCCACTGCTCGTCGTCGTGGACGAGTTCCCTTATCTGGCCAAGGTGGCGCCCGAACTCCCCTCACTGGTCCAGCGGGAGATCGATCGCCATCAGGCCGAGGAGAGCCGGATGCGGCTGCTGCTGTGCGGTTCGGCGATGTCCGTCATGGGCGGGCTGCTCGCCGGTTCCGCCCCGTTGCGGGGCCGGGCGCAGTTGGAACTGGTCGTCAGGCCTTTTGGGTACCGATCGGCGGCGGACTTCTGGGGTGTTGCCGATGAGCCCGCACTCGCGGCCAGGATTCATGCCGTGCTGGGCGGCACACCGGCCTACCGTCGGCAGTTCCTCGCCGATGATGTCCCGGGCAGCCTGGGGGAGTTCGACGAATGGCTGTGCCGTGTGGTGCTTTCTCCGCTGAGCCCGCTCTTTCGCGAAGCGCGGTATCTGCTTGCCGAGGAAACGGACATCCGTGACACCTCGCTGTATCACTCGGTCCTGGCGGCTGTCGCCGACGGCAACACCACACGAGGTGGGATCGCGGGCTACATCGGCCGTAAGGCGGTGGACATTTCGCACCCCCTCAATGTGTTGGAAGACAGCCATCTGCTGGTCCGCGAGGCAGACGTCTTCCGGGCAGGCAAATCGCAGTACCGCATCACGGAACCGCTCATCAACTTCTATGAGGCGGTGATGCGTCCGTCCTGGACCCGGCTGGAGAGCGGCCAAGCGGCGGAGGTGTGGGCGCAGTCGGCAGAGCGGTTCGCGGCCCAGGTCGCGGGACCGCACTTCGAGGCGGTGTGCCGTGAATTCGTTCTGGGCCCGGGGAGAAACCTGACCGGCGGTTCCCTGGGCCAGGTCGGCAGCGGCGTGGTCACCGACCCGGTGGCGAGGAAGCAGATCCAGATCGATGTGGCCGTGGTCGAACCGGGCTCGGGTGGCCGGAAGCCCGTGGTCGCGATGCTGGGCGAGGCGAAGTGGGGCACGGTCATGGGCCTGGGCCATCTTGAGAGGCTGGGCAGGGCGAGGGAACTTCTCGAGCGCCGGGGCATGGGCACCGATCGGTGTGTGCTCGCCTGTTTCAGCGCTGCCGGATTCAGCGACGCACTGCGTGCGGAGGCCGCGCGCGGCCGGGTACTGCTACTCGGCCTGGACGAACTCTATGGCTGAGCGAGAGCGGCCGATGCGGTGCCCATGCAATGGTGTGGACAGGGTGCTCAAGGGTGCCGTGCCGCACCCTCGAGCCCCGTCGTCCGCTCAGTCGTTCAGCGCCGACAGCTGCATAAACGCGGACATCAGATCCTGTGGCTTGAGTTCCTTGGCGCCGGACGGGGCCTTGACGGTCCTGGTCTGGCCGCTCTGGAGGCCGATGGTCAGCGGCAGTTCGCCGTGGATCTTCTTGTCCATCCGGCCCAGGTCGACGGACAGTCCGGCGATCATGCCGTCCTTGATGCCCACATCGACGGAGAGCTTCTCGTCCGGCGCCTTCTTCGCCTTGGCGAGGTCGTCGATCTTCTTCTGGCCGATCTTTTCCTGCAGCGGCTTGAGGCCCGTTTCGAGGATTTCGGCGAACTTCTTGGACGGCACGGTGACCTTCACATGGTCCTGGCCGTCGCGTGAGCCGGCGTCCTGGAATTCGGCGCTGTCGCCGAATGCCTTCTTGATCGCTTCCAGGGCCTGCTGCTGACTCTTCGGGTCGAGCTTGTCCTTCGACTTGTCCGCCGACTTGTCGAGGTCGGCACCCTGCTTCTTGGCGAAGTCCTCAAAGCCCTTGGCGTCGAGCATGACCCAGTTGCCCTTGAGCCCGCCCCTGACCGCGCTCAGGGAGGCGGGCAGCCGGTCGGCCTGGGCCATCGCCTCGTTGAACTTGCGCTTGCTCTCGCCGGCGGGGGACAGCTCGGCAAGGCCCTTGAGGTCGCCCCGCAGGTAGTACTTGCCGTCCACATACCGGTAGTCCAGCAGGTCCTTGCCGTCCTTCTTGGACAGCCTGATGGAGCCGGAGCCGCTCTCCGGCTTGCCCTGCTTGATGTCCTTGACCTTGACGTCCTTGAGCGGCCGGTCGTAATCCATGCCATAGCTGAGCTTCAGCCCGGCCAGCAGATCCGCATCCTTGCGCTTGAAGTCCTCGGTGTCCTTCATCGCGGCAAAGATCTTGTCCGCGTCGCCCTCGAACCCGATCTCAAGGGAAAGCGACTTCTGTTCGCCCAGCTTCTCGAAGGCGCGCTGCACCTTGGTGCCCGCGCTGAGCTGCTCGGCACTTCCACAGGCGGCGGACGCCGCGGCTATCAGGGCGACACAGCCAACGGCCGCCAGCCCCTTGCGCTTGGTAAAGATCACGTGCTCCTGAGTCGATTCCGGCAGGTAAAGAGAGACTAAATTACAGACCAAGCGGGTATGTCAAAGTGGTTTTCGATCAAGGAAATCCCTTGCCGGACTTGACGATCAAGGTCCGGGGCCGCCGTCCCCGCAGGACTCCTCGCCCGACAGTGCGAGCGACGCAGGTCGACCGGGCATAAGTACGATGCACGGAGGAAGTGGAGGGGGCGCGCGACCGGCCGGAAACCCTCTGGTAACCCGCGGACGTGATACTCAGGATCAAGCCCCGCCCGCACCCGCCGAACCGAGCCGTCTGACCTGCGAGGATAGGTAGCCATGGATAAGCAGCAGGAGTTCGTGCTCCGGACGCTCGAAGAGCGCGACATCCGGTTTGTGCGGCTGTGGTTCACCGACGTCCTCGGCTACCTGAAGTCCGTCGCCGTCGCCCCCGCCGAGCTGGAACAGGCCTTTGACGAGGGCATCGGCTTCGACGGCTCCGCGATCGAGGGCTTCGCCCGGGTCTATGAATCGGACATGATCGCCAAGCCCGACCCCGGCACCTTCCAGATCCTGCCCTGGCGCGCCGAGGCCCCGGGCACCGCCCGGATGTTCTGCGACATCCTGATGCCGGACGGCTCCCCCTCCTACGCCGACCCGCGCTATGTCCTCAAGCGCATCCTGGCCAAGACCTCCGACCTCGGCTTCACCTTCTACACCCACCCCGAGATCGAGTTCTTCCTGCTCAAGGACAAGCCGGTGGACGGCAGCCGCCCCGTCCCCGCCGACTCCTCCGGCTACTTCGACCACACCCCCACCAATGTGGGCATGGACTTCCGCCGCCAGGCCATCACCATGCTCGAATCCATGGGCATCTCGGTCGAGTTCAGCCACCACGAGGGCGCCCCCGGCCAGCAGGAGATCGACCTGCGCTACGCCGACGCGCTCTCCACCGCCGACAACGTCATGACCTTCCGGATCGTGATGAAGCAGGTCGCCCTAGAACAGGGCGTGCACGCCACCTTCATGCCCAAGCCGTTCTCCGACTACCCCGGCTCCGGCATGCACACCCACCTCTCGCTCTTCGAGGGCGACCGCAACGCCTTCCACGAGTCCGGTGCCGAGTACCAACTCTCCAAGGTCGGCCGCTCGTTCATCGCCGGTCTGCTGTGCCATGCGGCCGAGACCTCGGCGGTCACCAACCAGTGGGTCAACTCCTACAAGCGCATCTGGGGCGGCTCCCAGCGCACCGCCGGCGCCGGCGGCGAGGCCCCCTCATACATCTGCTGGGGCCACAACAACCGCTCCGCGCTCATCCGGGTCCCGATGTACAAGCCCGGCAAGACCGGATCGACCCGGGTCGAGGTCCGCTCCATCGACTCCGGCGCCAACCCGTACCTGACCTATGCGGTGCTGCTCGCCGCAGGACTCAAGGGCATCGAGGAGGGCTACGAACTCCCGGCCGGTGCCGATGACGACGTCTGGGCGCTGTCCGACGCGGAGCGCCGGGCGATGGGCATCGAGCCGCTGCCGCAGAACCTCGGCGAGGCGATCGAGCTGATGGAACGGAGCGAGCTGGTCGCCGAGACGCTCGGCGAGCACGTCTTCGACTTCTTCCTGCGCAACAAGAAGCAGGAGTGGGAGGAGTACCGCTCCGAGGTCACCGCGTTCGAGCTGCGGAAGATGCTGCCGGTGCTGTAATGCCAGGTCAAAGAGGGTTTCTCGAACTGGCCCCGTGGGGTCCACGGGTGTCGGCCGTGGGCCCCACGTCCTGTCTCACTGTCCCTGGGCCGTCTGTGGGCCGTCCGGCCCCGAACTGGCGCCCCGATAGAGGCTGTCCACGGCCTTGCGGCTGCGCCCCTCACTGCTTGGCAACAGGTGCGTGTACACGCGGAGCGTGAAGCCTGGGTCACTGTGGCCGAGGTACGTACTCAGTGCCTTGATGTTCTCTCCGGCGTCTAGCAGGACGGACGCATAGAAGTGCCGGAGCGCGTGCATGCCGTGTTCGCGCGCGGCCTGGTGGCGCTCACCCGGTTTGGGCTCGGGGATGACGCCGGCAGTCACGAGAGCAGGCTTCCACAACCTCGTGTTGAAGACCGTACGCCGGACCGCGCCTTCGCCGTCAGGACGGACGAACAACAGTCGCTTCGTGACCAACGGCCCGTCAGGGCGGCGCCATGGCAGTGAGACTTCCGTAGGCGGGTGGGTGTCAATGTGCCCCTTGAGTACGTGCGCCACGCTGTCGGCGAGCGGTACGTCACGCTCCTTCTCGCGCTTCGGGGGAGCGAACACGAGCTTCCCGTCAGCCACCTTCACCTGATACGCGACATGCAGCCAACCGGCATCGAACCTGATCTCGTCGACCGGGAGCCCGAAGATCTCACCTTGCCGCAGACCGCACCCGCCGCCCAGGTCGACGATCGCCCTGTACTGCTCCGGCAGAGCGGCCCGCACGGCGAATGTGCGCTCGGCCGTCCACGGTACGACGCGGCGGGCGTTGGGGCCCGGGGCACGCACCGTGCTCGCCTTACAGGGGTTGCGGTGCAAGTGGTCGTCTTCCACGGCGGCGGTGAACACCGCTGAAACGCTGCCGAAGATCACTCGACGGTACGACGATGCGGGTATTGCACGCTCCAACTCGCTGAGCCAGTCTCGGATGTGCTCCGGCTTGAACGACCCGAGCGGGCGCGGACCCATGTACGGGATCGCATGGCGCCTCAGCTGCACGTCCACGGAAGAGCGGGTGGTCGGGTCCGTGGTCTGGGAGGCAAGCCACTTCTCGGTGTACTGCCGGAACGTGGTACGCCCGGCGTTGGGGTCGATGTACCGGCCGGTGTCCATGTCGGCGGCAATCTTGATGAGCCACTTCTCCGCAAGGCGCTTCTGCCGGTCGGGGAAGCTCTTTGACTTCTCGGTGCCGTCGGGGCCCTCGTAGCGAGCGCGGTAGCGCATACCGGTGCCGTGACGCTCGGTCTTCACTCGTCGGGGTTTGCCGTCGGGGTCGGTTTCGGTCTTGTACCAGCGGTCTTGGACGTGGCCAGCCATGGGGCTGGTCTCCTTCCGGTAGCAGGGTGGGGGAGGGCCTGGAGGCGGCTCTCCGGCCGGTTTTGGGGTGTGCGGGGTGGGGCCCGCTACGTGCTACGGGCCTGATCAAGAAGGGTTTGTGGTGCTAGCGGGGGTGCTACCGGTAGCAGGGGTTGCCGCTACCGGTAGCGGCTCTCAGGCCGCGTCTTCGGCGTCAGCTCGCCGACGGATGGAAGAGACCACCCGCCCCCGGGCGGGGGTGGTCTCTTCCCGGCTCATCTGCCCGGCGACCCAGCGGTGCACGGTGGCGGGGTCGTAGCGGACGTGCTTGCCGACACGGAAGCCGGGCGGTCCGGTGCGCTTCTTGCGCCACTGGTAGACGGTCTCCAGCGGCACGCCGAAGAGCTGCGCGATGTCCTCGGGGGTGAGGTACCGGTCGGGCAGCCCCGCCCGGAGCGTGGTGCGCGGGTCGGGCGGCTGAGCCTGGGCGGGGCTCATGAGGCTTCCTCCCGCGCGTCGCCGGTGGTGTCGTGGCCGGGGTGGTGAGGCTTCGAAAGCAACAAAGCAACAGGTGTTGCTTCGGGTGTTGCTTTGAGTTCTTGCTGGTCAGCGCCCTGAGAGCAACAAAGCAACAAAGGCAACACGGTGCCGGGGTCTGCGGCCGGGGTGCTGGTGGCTGTTGCTTCTGTTGCTTTGTTGCTTTCGCCCTCCTGGCCTGCGGAAACGAAAGCAACAGGGGAAGCAACAGGTGTTGCTTTGTTGCTTTCGGAGTGCGTCCCCCGGCTCGGGAGCGCGTACGTCCCGCGACAGGGCTGGGTGAGGCGGCCCCGGTCCCGCAGCCGCCCCATAAGGGTGCGGACGGAGTTCGGGTCCTGTCCGGTGGCTTCGGCGACCTGTCTGGGGGTGCTGGGTCCGTGTTCGTGGATGTGGGCGAGGATCTTCGCGTTCGGCTCGGTGGCGGTAGCGATGTCGGCGGGCCCGTCCACGAGATGCCAGGTCATCGAGCCGTCGTTGCGCCGGAGCGCGTATTCGTTCTCCTCGACGTCACGCCCGGTGAGGTGGAGCAGTCCTTCAGCCTCGCCGCGTGCCCGGGAGAAGAACAGGGTCGCGTCGGCTGCGCCGTTGATGCCGTTGGTGCCGGAGGTCGCGTCCATCCAGTCCGCCGACTGGGCCTTGCGGATGTGGTGGACGACGATGAAAGCGACCTGGTAGGCGTCGGCAAGGTGCTTGAGCTGGGTGATCGCGGTGTAGTCGGCCGCGTAGGCGCTGGTCTCGCGTCCCGTGTCGCCTCTGACGCGCTGGAGGACGTCCACGATGACGAGGCGTGCCCCGGGGTGCTGGTCGAGCCAGCGGCGGATGCCGCCCAGTTGGGCGGGCAGTTCGACATGGATGTGCAGACCGGCCGGGGGCACCTCGTGCCCGAGCACGCGGTGCAGACGCGACTGCATGCGGCGCGGGGTGTCCTCCAGGGCGAGGTAGAGCGCTTCCCCCTGCTCGACGGGGATGGCGTCGAGGGCTTTGCCGCCGGTGGCGACGGCCAGGCCGAGGCCGAGGCAGATCCAGGACTTGCCGACCTTGGGGGCCCCGGTGAGCACGGTGAGCCCTTCGGGGACCAGGTCGGGTACCGCCCACCGTGGTTCGGGGAACTGTGCGCGGTAGAGGGCGTCGGCTGTCCATGCGGCCTGTCGGCTGGCCCGGCCCGGCACCTGGTCGCTGCCCTCCAGCACGGGCAGGACGTCGGCGACCAGGGCGGCCAGGTGCGGGGGTTCGGCGCCGGGGGCGGCGGTGGCCTGCAGGAGCCGCACCCCGAGTTCGCGTGCGGCTCGCAGGCGTGCGGTCTTCTTGAGCTCCTGGGCGTGCCAGGTGGCATCCGGTACGGCGTGGCCGGGGAGGGCGGAGACGTAGGCGGGCCCGCCGACGGTTTGCAGGGTTCCCGCGGTGGCGAGGGCGGCGGTCAGTGCCGGCGGGTCGATGGGCTCGCCCCGGCCGAGGCGGTGCGCGAGCATCGACCAGACCACGCTGTGCGCTGGTTTGTAGAAGTCGCCGGGGGCCAGGATCGCGGCCAGGCCGGTGAAGCGGTCGGGGTAGTGGATGACGCACCCGAGCACGCACCGCTCAAGCTCCTCATCGTGCGGCATCACCGCATCCACGCTCATACCGCCGCTCCCTCGCCGATCGCCCGGCTGCACGCGCGTACGGGCCGTGGCGCGTCACGCTCGCAGTCGGGCCGTACGGGCGGCTGGTGTGCGGCCGTACGGTCGGCCGACCGTACGGCCCGTACGGGCAGGTCGCACCCGACAATGCCCCGACCGTGTACGGCCGACCCGTGGGGTGCGTACGGCCGGTCCGTACGCGTACGCACCCCCGACCGGTCGGGCAGCCAGTCAGGTTGCCGGTCGGGCCGTACGGCCCGTACGGGCAGGTCACCCCTCGACCGTGAGGGCGTCCAGTCGGCCGTACGGTCGGCCGACCGACCTGCCGACTGGTGCGCGTACGCGAGGCGCGCGAGCGTGAGCCAGTCGGCCCGGCCCAGGGGCGTAGGAGTCGGGGCCGTGTCGGGCGTCGGGGCTGGGTCGGCGCCCGTCGGCTGGTAGCCGGTCGGTGTCGACCGGAGCAGCAACAGGGCCATGGACAGGGGCAGCCGGTCGGCCTTGGTGTGGTTGCACGGCTCGCACGCCAGGACCAGGGCGGTGACCGTCCAGGTGCGCCACAGCGAGTACGGCACGACATGGTCAAGGGTCGCCTCTTCCAGCGAGGCGAACGGACGGCGGCAGTAGGCGCAGTGCTGTCCCAGACGGCGGGCGAGCTGTTCCTTGCGGATACGGCGCCGCCCGCCGCTGATCTGCCGGTGGCTCATGCCGCCTGCTCCATGTCGTCCTGGGAGCGGGTGACGAAGAACCCGTGTCCGCGTGCCGAGCTGATCAGCCCCTCGGCCCGCAGGATCTCCATGGCGCTCTGCACAGTCCCCGCGCCGCAGGCGAAGCGGTCCATCAGCTCCAGCTTCGACGCCAGCCGGTCACCCGGCGCCATCGTCTCCAGCTCCTCACGCACGGCGTCCGCGATGATCTGGGACTTCGACCTGCGGACCGGCCGCATCTCGTCGTCCCAGCCGCCAGAGGCCCGCAGCACCGACAGGCACCGGCCTGCGTTCATCACCGGCTGCTCGGAGACTCCCAGCCGCGCGGCCACCTGCTCCAGCGAGAGCCCCGCACCGAGCAGGAGCAGACTGCGCCGCGCCGTCTCCTCCATCCGCAGCAGCGCCGCCCGCTTCGCCTCGCTCAGCCCCGTCAGCGCCCGCCGCTCCCACTGGGGCAGCGACTCCAGCGCCACGGCAGGACCCGACAACTGCGGGTTGTCGATCTGAAGCAGCAGGACAGCCGTCCCCACCAGCCGCCGGGCCGTCGCCTCACCGCACTCCAGGCGGTCACCCACCAGCCTCATGGGCGTGCCGTCCAGCCGCAGCAGCAGCGCCGCACGCTCGCGCTCCGGCAACGCGTCGACCATCTCGGCCAGATAGGCGGGCAGTTCCACCAGCGCGCACCCGCTCGGCATCAGCGGGCACAGCCGGTTGCAGGTCGCCTGGTCCGTCCAGTCGACCGGCGACTCCGACGACGAGGACAGCGCGAAATGCGCGCTGATCTGCTGCTTCACTCGCGCGAAGAGGATGGGCCGCACCTCGTCCTCGGACAGGCCCTCACCTAGCACGCCCCGCTCACGGCTACGGGCCACCTGCACCCACATGGACTGCGCGATGTCCTCGGCCAGGGACCACGCCCCATCGGCGCTCCGACCGAAAACCCGCAGCTTGGAGTACGCGTAGCGCACCATCCGGTCCCCGTACTCCGCGTACAGCGAACCCAGCCGCTCCGACTGCTCAGCCGTCAACGGCACAACCTCACCGGCACGCAACCGGCGACCACCAGGACCATTGCCCCTCACTGTGACCTGCTCGTTCACCCGTTCCACGACAGCTCCAGGCATCATGGAGACACCCCTTTCGGGTAGGGGAGCGGCTGACTGCTTGGCGGTAGGGAGCCGCTCCCTGCTGTAAGCCCTGGCTTTGACCAGGGCTTTTCTGCGGAGAATCCGCCTCGGACGAGGCGGCCGCTATTGACTAGCGTGCACTAGTCGGCTGTGGTGCACAAGCCCCATGCGGTGGCGTGCGCTAGTCAGCTGTGGTGGGTACGCTCAGGGCATGATTGCCAGAGGACCCAAGCCCAAGGCCGTGCAGGTCGCGGACGCGCTCCGCGAGGACATCAAGCAGATGCAGCCGGGTGAACGACTCCCGACGCAGCGGGAATTGGTGGAGCGCTTCGGATTCGCTGGCCAGACCATCCAGAACGGGTTGGCCGTCCTTCGCGCTGAAGGGCTGATCGTCTCAGCGGGAAACATCGGCAACTTCGTCAGCGACAGCGCTGCCCCGAGCGATGACGTGCGTGACGACATCAAGGAAATCCGCTCCCAGATTCAGGCGTTGACTGAACGGGTCGCAGCGCTCGAAGAGCGCTGCATCCCTAGTGGTGCGTGATCTGCAACCAGCATGCAGCTAGCGGGAGTTGTGCCGTAAGTGACACCCAAGGGGCAGTGAGCGGACGGGGTGACATGTCCGGTGTCACCTTGCTGTCCCCTTCCCTGTCCCCCTGGTCGGCGAGCGAGACTCAGAGCCACGTACTCGGAGGAGGGCACATGACCGAAGACAGGCCCGCATGGGCACGGCGCATGGAGGCCGAACGGAACGCGCGCGGCTGGTCACAAAGAAAGGCAGTCAGAGCGCTGCGGGCCCACGCTCCAACGGAACTGCCATCCGAGGAAAGCATGCTCCGGCAATGGAAGCGTTGGGAGTCCGGCCAATGGCCAAACGACTTCCATCGTCCGCTCATCGCGGCTGTCTTCGGCACTGTGACGAACGCGCTCTTCCCGGTGACATCGCGCCGAGACGGCGACAAGGAGATCCTTGCCGCGAGCGGTATGGAGACCCTGGAGATAGTGAGTCGCCTTAACCGGTCCGACGTGGACAACGCCACGCTTGACGCTCTGCGCATTACTATCGACCGGCTTTGTTCGGAGTACCCGTACATGCCGAGCGAACAGCTCATCCTTGAGGGACGGCAGTGGCTGCGTCGCGTCGTGGAACTCCATTCGAAAAGTCTCACGCTGTCCCAGCACCGCGAGGTGTTGGCCCTTTCCGGCTGGCTGGCGCTTCTCGTGGGTTGCGTTGAATACGACACGGGCGACCGTTACGCGGCCGAGTCGACGAGACAGGCCGCACTCTCCCTGGCAACCGAGGCGGACCATGCCGAGGTAGGTGGGTGGGCCCACGAGATGCGGGCATGGTTCGCACTCACGACGGGCGACTACCGCGGCGTCATCACGGCCGCGCAGGCCGGGGCCGAACTCGCTGCGCACCACGGAGTTGCGGTGCAGCTCGCTGCGCAAGAGGCCAAGGCTTGGGCCCGGCTCGGCGACCGCCGGCAGGTTGAAGTCGCGCTCGACAAGGGGCGTCGGCTGCTTGAGGGGATGCCTCACCCGGAGAACTTGGACAACCACTTCGTAGTGGATCCGGCGAAGTTCGATTTCTATGCGATGGACTGCTACCGCCTGGTGGGCGAAGACAAGCTCGCCCGCACTCTCGCCGAGGAAGTCCTTCGTGTCGGAACGGACTTTGACGGCCTTGAACGCAAGCCGATGCGCAACGCGGAAGCGCGCGTCACGCTGGGCGTGACGGCAGCCCGTGAGGGAGACCTGGAACAGGCAATCACCATGGGCGAGCGGGCCCTTGACGGCGACCGCCAGTCGGTGCCGTCGCTCATCATGACGAGCCGCGAGTTGGCTGCCGAGCTGAAGCAGCGCTACGGCAAGGAACCCGCAGCGCGCGACTACCTCGCCCATCTGCACGCGCTCGGACAGCAGAGGCCCGGTTTCCTGCCTCAGTGACGTTCCATATCCATGTAACCGAGCGTGACGAGCGGCAGGATGGTGCTAGCGAGGGCGGCGGAGGTCACCCGGGGCCTCCAGAGCCGGTTTTGAGGGTTTCCGCAGGTGGGTCGCTAACCGCTAACACGCTGATCAACGGTGGTTTGGGTCGCTAGCGGGGTCGCTAACGTTAGCGGGTCCGGCTGCTAGCGATAGCGGCTCCGAGAGTCCGACTCCGGGCCGTCCACGGGCCGTTCGAAGGCGCCCGAAGGCGCCCGACAACGACCAATGACAACCGCTCCCCCGCAGGTCAACGATCTACGCTCCCGCACTCCCGCACGTGGCAGATTCGCCACTTCAGTTCCTGCGCAACAAGAAGCAGGAGTGGGAGGAGTACCGCTCCGAGGTCACCGCGT